>DATLTN010000045.1 GCA_035533595.1 Acidimicrobiales bacterium | reverse complement strand
CGAGCGGCGCGGAGCTCACCCTCGACGTGCTCGACGGGCGCGACCCCCTCGGCTACCCGCTCGGGCTGCAGGCGGCCGAGCTCGTCGGCGACGCGCCCTCCGCCTCGAGCGACACCGTCGACTTCCGCCTCCGCTCGCCGGGCGCCGGGGCGCGCCGCCTGCACCTCGACGGCCCGTGCGGCGAACGGGCGGCGCGCTGTAGGGGGGCGTTCCCGCTCGTCTTCTGCCCCGAGGTGCGCGGCAGCTCCGCGCTCTACGGGCCCGGGCTGTGCCTCACCGGCCGCGTCGACCGTGAGCTTCCTCCGGGTCGCGGCGACGGCGACGGAGCAGGGGAGCCGTGGTGAGCGGGCGGCTGACCGGGAGCCTCGAACAGCTGGCCCGCGCCGGGCGCGAGGCTGGGATGCGACGAACCGGCACCGCGCCGGTCGACGAGTTCGTCGCGCCCGAGGTGGACGAGGTGTCGTCGTTGGAGGGGGGCGAGCTGCCGTCGGTGGAGGGCCTCACCGCCGAGGAGGTGGAGTCGGCCGGCCACTTCCGCCTCTACCTCGGAGCGGCGGCCGGCGTCGGCAAGACCTACGCGATGCTCGACGAGGCCAGACGCCGCGCCGAGCGCGGCGCCGACGTCGTCGTCGCCTACGTCGAGTGCCACGGGCGGCGGCACACCGAGGAGCGCCTCGCCGGTCTCGAGGTCGTCGCGCGCCGCGCCGTCGAGTACCGCGGCGGGACCTTCGAGGAGATGGACCTCGCCGCGGTGCTCGCCCGCCACCCGCAGCTCGCACTCGTCGATGAGCTCGCGCACACCAACGTGCCCGGCTCGGGCGATCACCCCAGGCGCTGGCAGGACGTGCTCGAGCTCCTCGACGCGGGGATCGACGTCATCTCCACCGTCAACATCCAGCACCTCGAGAGCATCGCCGACGCGGTCGAGCAGATGACAGGGGCCCGGGTGCGCGAACGGGTGCCCGACTGGGTCGTGCGCCGCGCCGACCAGATCGAGCTCGTCGACTCCTCTCCCGAGCAGCTCCGCCGGCGCATGATCCACGGCAACATCTACCCTCCACAGAAGGTCCATCAGGCCCTCACGCACTTCTTCCAGACCGACAACCTCGTGGCACTGCGCGAGCTCGCGCTGCGCTTCCTCGCCGACGAGACCGAGGAGGAGCTCCTCGAGCACCTGCACAAGCGCCACGCGGACCAGCTCTGGGAGACGGCCGAGCGGATCATGGTCGGGGTCACCGCCGCTCCGGGGACCGACGGCCTGCTGCGGCGGGCGGCGCGCATCGCGGCGCGCATGAAGAGCGAGCTCGACGTCGTGCACATTGCGACCGGTGACGCCTCGCGTCGGGACGAGACGGCGATCGCCGCGCTGCGCACCCTCACCGAGGACCTCGGTGCCCGCTGGCACGAGATCTCCGGGAACGACCCGGCGCGGGCGCTGATCGGCTTCGCGCGCGAGCACCAGATCACCCAGCTCGTGATCGGCTCCAGCCAGCGCAGCCGTCTCCAGGAGCTCCTCGGCGGCGGCTCCATCGTCCGCAAGGTGCAGCGCATGGCGGGCGCCTCCCAGATCGACGTGCACACGATCGCCCGCCGGGACCACCTGAAGGGCCTCGCCGCCCCCGAGCAGGAGGAGAGCTGAGCTCCGGCGCGCTCACAGCTCGGCGGTGAGGCTCCCACCGACGAGCACGGCGTCGGGCCGCGCGCCGGGGTCCTCGCTCGGAAAGCAGAGCACGCCGCAGCCGACGAGGGAGACGCCGGGGCGCTCGAGGGGCCGCGACGGCGTGTCCTTCGGCGTCGGGAGCAAGTGGTGCGGCAGGGTGGCGAGGATGTCGTCGGGGTCCGAGGCGTAGAGGTAGGCGCTCGCGCCGGGGTGCATCTCCTTCGCGCGGCCAACCGTCACGAGCCATTCGAGGAGCTCGATCGGATGGCGCAGCAGGCGCCTGCCGCCCGGGCCGGCTGCGGGGTCGAGGAGGTAGTCGGCCCAGTCGGGGTCGCCGGCGGCCACCCGGGAGGAGAGGGCCGCGGTCGCCGCCGCGCCGGCGAGGTCGGCTGGGAGCGGCGGGGGAGCCGGGCGGCCGACGAGTGGGTGCAGGTAGCAGTGGCCCGCGCGGTCGACGAACGAGCACCCGGCGTCGCGGAGCACGCGCTGGGCGGGGCGCGGCAGGTACTCGGCGACCACCACCGCGAGCGACCACCTCATCGCTCCACGATGCCCCTGCGCCGCCCCAAGCGCGCACCGGCGCCTGGGGCGCCGCCGTCGACCCGACGGGAGGGGCCGAGGTGACGAGCTCCGAATGCCCCGACACGACCCCCGAACCCACCGAGTTGAAGGTCCGGGGTGGTTCCGATGTCGCGCGACATCACAGGGTGCCCCCGGCAGGATTCGAACCTGCGCACCCGGCTCCGGAGGCCGGTGCTCTATCCCCTGAGCTACGAGGGCCCGCGGGGAGGGCCGCGGCGCTCCGCCGACTCTTCCCCGCGGCATGGTAGCCGGAGGGCGTCGGGTCGCCCGTCTGCGACGATAAGGAGATGGTGAGCCTCCTCGATACCGTGGCGCAACGCCTGCAGCCCGCCTTCGACGCCCTCGAGCCCGGCGCGGACCCGATCCTGCGCCTCTCCGAGCACGCGGACGCCCAGGTGAACGGCGTGCTCGGGCTCGCCAAGCGCCTCGGCCGCCCGCCACGCGAGGTCGCCGAGGAGATCGTCGCGCGCAGTGACCTCGCCGGGCTCTGCGAGCAGATCGAGATCGCGGGCCCCGGCTTTCTCAACCTCACCTTCTCGGCGGCCTTCCTCGGCCGCCACCTGGAGGCGCTCGCCGCCGACGGGCATCTCGGCGTGCGGCAAAGCGACGCCGACGGGACCGTCGTCGTCGACTACGGGGCGCCGAACGTCGCGAAGGAGATGCACGTCGGCCACCTGCGCTCGGCGATCATCGGTGACGCCCTCGCGCGCCTGCTCGACTACTCCGGCAGTCGCGTGATCCGCGAGAACCACATCGGCGACTGGGGCACGCCCTTCGGGATGCTCATCGAGCACTCGCTCGACATCGGCGAGGCCGAGGCGGCGCGCGAGATCGCGCTCGGCGACCTGAACGCCTTCTACCAAGAGGCGCGCAAGGCCTTCGACGGCGATCCGGAGTTCGCCGAGCGCTCGCGCCGCCGCGTGGTGCTGCTGCAGTCCGGCGACCCAGAGACGATGCGCCTCTGGGCGCGCCTCGTCGAGGACAGCATCCGCTACTTCAGCGTGGTCTTCTCGCGCCTCGGGGTGCTGCTCACCCCGGACGACGTGCGCGGCGAGAGCGCCTACAACGACCTCCTTCCCGGGGTCGTCGAGGCGCTCGCCGACAAGGGTCTGCTGGTCGAGAGCGAAGGGGCGCTCTGCGTCTTCCCGCCGGGCTTCAGCAACCGCGAGGGGGAGGCGCTCCCGGTCATCGTCCGCAAGTCCGACGGTGGCTACAACTACGCGGCGACCGACCTCGCCTGCATCAGGGACCGCACCGACCGTCTCGGTGCCGACCTCATCCTCTACGTCGTCGGTGCCCCGCAGTCCCAGCACTTCGAGATGGTCTTCGCCGTCGCCGCCATGGCCGGGTGGCTCGACGAGGAGCGGCGCGCGGTGCACGTCGCCTTCGGCTCGGTGCTCGGCGAGGACCGCAAGATGTTCCGCACCCGAAGCGGTGAGTCGACCAAGCTCATCGACCTCCTCGACGAGGCGGTCGAGCGCGCCCTTGCGGTCGTGCGCGAGAAGAACCCCGCGCTCGACGAGGCGGCCGCCTCCGCCGTCGCCGAGGCGATCGGCATCGGCGCGGTGAAGTATGCGGACCTCTCGACCGAGCGGACGCGGGACTACGTCTTTGACTGGGACCGGATGCTCGCCTTCGAGGGCAACACCGCTCCCTACCTGCAGTACGCGCACGCACGGATCTGCTCGATCTTCCGGCGCGCCGCCGCCGAAGGTGCGCCGCCCCGCGCCTTCGGCCGCCCGCAGGAGGCCGCCGAGCGGGCCCTCGTCCTCTGTCTCTCGGCCTTCGGGGACGCCGTCGCCTCGGCGATCGCGGCGTACGGCCCGCACCGCCTCTGCACCTATCTCTACGAGCTGGCCGGCACCTTCACCTCCTTCTACGAGCACTGCCCGGTGCTGCGCGCCGGGGAGGAGGCGACCGTCGCCCGCCGCCTCGGCCTCTGCGAGCTCACCCGCCGGGTGCTCGCCCAGGGCCTCGAGCTGCTCGGCATCGCCGCGCCCGAGCAGATGTGATGGCCGCGACCGCGCCGATCGCCCGCCACCTCCTCCCCGACGGCGCGGCCGTGGGAAAGGGCGGTGAGCTTACGGTCGCGGGGGTGGCGCTCTCGGCCGTCGCCGAGGAGTTCGGGACCCCCTTCTTCCTCTACGACGAGCAGCACCTGCGCGCCCGCTGCCGCGAGGCGGTCGCCGCCTTCGGCCCCGGCGCCGCCTACGCGACCAAGGCCTTCCTCTGCAAGGCGATGGCGGCGCTCGCCGCCGAGGAGGGGATGACCCTCGACGTCGCCACCGGGGGCGAGCTCGCGGTCGCGCTCGCCGCGGGGGTCGACCCGGCGCTCCTCGTCCTGCACGGCAACAACAAGTCCGACGAGGAGCTCGCCGCCGCCTTCGGCGCCGGGGTCGGGCGCATCATCGTCGACTCCTTCGAGGAGATCCGCCGCCTCGAGCGCCTCGCGCCCGCCAAGGGCGCGCAGCGCGTCTCGCTGCGGGTCACGCCCGGCGTGGAGGCGCACACCCACGAGTTCGTGATGACCGGGCAGGAGGACTCGAAGTTCGGCTTCTCGCTCGCCTCCGGGGCGGCCGCCGAGGCGTTGCGGGCGCTGCACAAGGTGCCGGGCATCGTCGCCGACGGCGCGCACGCGCACATCGGCAGTCAGATCTTCCGCCTCGACGCCTTCGAGCGCGAGGTCGCGGTGCTCGCGCCCTTCATCGTCGACAACGGCCTCACCGAGCTCTCGGTCGGCGGCGGCCTCGGCGTCGCCTACCTGAACGACGAGCACGCCCCCTCGATCAGCAAGTGGGCCGAGGTCGTGCGCGGCGCCTGCGCGAGCGCGGGCATCCCCTCGTCGGTCCTCCTCTCCGCCGAGCCCGGCCGGGCGATCGTCGCCAGCGCCGGGCTGACCTGCTACCGCGTCGGGACGATCAAGGAGCTCCCCGGGATCCGCACCTACCTCGCGGTCGACGGCGGGATGAGCGACAACCCCCGCCCGGTGCTCTACGGCAGCGGCTACGAGGCCTTCCTCCCCCGCAGCCCCGACGCCGAGCGGCCACTCGCGGCGCGCATCGTCGGCAAGCACTGCGAGTCCGGGGACGTCCTCGTCCACGAGGCGTTCCTGCCGGGCGACGTCGCCGTGGGGGACCTCCTCGTGACGCCGGTCACCGGTGCCTACGGCTTTTCGATGGCCTCGAACTACAACCGCCTCGCCCGCCCGCCCGTGCTCTTCGCCCGCGACGGCGAGGTGCGCGCCGTCGTGCGGCGCGAGTCGATCGAGGACCTGCTCCGTCTGGAGCCCTGATTCGATACCTTGTGCCGATGGCCAGCGCCGATGTCGTGCGTGTCGGGCTGCTCGGCTGCGGCAACGTCGGCGGCGCGCTCGTCGACGTCGTCGACCACGACGGAGCGGCGATCGCCGCCCGCACCGGCGTGCACCTCGAGATCACCCGCATCGCGGTGCGCAACGTCGCCCGCGCACGGGTGCCGGCGCTCGCTCCCGACCGCCTCACCCACGACGCGGCGGCGCTCGCCGTCGACCCCGAGATCGACGTCGTCGTCGAGCTGATCGGCGGCATCGAGCCGGCGCGCGGGCTGGTCGTGGACGCGCTGCGCGCCGGCAAGCCGGTCGTCACGGCGAACAAGGAGCTGCTCGCGAACTTCGGCGAGGAGCTCTACCGGGCGGCGGAGGAGGGCGGCAGCGCGCTCTACTGCGAGGCGGCGGTCGGTGGCGCGATCCCCCTCTTGCGGGCGCTGCGGGTCTCGCTCGCCGGTGAGCCGATCAAGCGTGTGATGGGCATCGTCAACGGCACGACGAACTACATCCTCTCCCGGATGAGCGAGGAGCGGATCTCCTACGCCGAGGCGCTCGCCGAGGCAGAGCGCCTCGGTTACGCCGAGCGCGACCCCTCGGCCGACGTCGAGGGCTTCGACGCCTCGGCCAAGGCGGCGATCCTCGCGAGCATCGCCTTCAACACCGAGGTCGTCGCCGGCGACGTCTACCGCGAGGGGATCGAGACCATCGACGTCGCCGACATCGACTTCGCCAGCCGCCTCGGCTACGCGGTGAAGCTCCTCGCCGTCGCCGAGGACACGACCCCCGCCGGTGCCGCGCAGAAGACGATCGGCGTCAGGGTGCACCCCGCGATGGTCCCCCTCGAGCACCCCCTCGCCGGGGTGCGGGGCGCCTTCAACGCCGTCTTCGTCGAGGGCGAGCACGCCGGCGAGCTGATGTTCTACGGCCGCGGGGCCGGTGGGCGCCCGACGGCCTCGGCCGTGCTCGGCGACCTCCTCGACGCGGCGCGCAGCGCGCGCCTCGGACCCCTCCCGCCGCGCCCGCCGGTGCAGAAGGTGGAGATCCGGCCGATCGACGAGCTGCACGCGCAGTACTACCTGACGATCGACGTCGCCGACCGCCCGGGCGTGCTCTCCGCGGTCGCCTCACTCTTCGGCGAGCACGGCGTGTCGATCCGCTCGATGGAGCAGGTGGGCCTGGCCGCCGAGGCGCGGCTCGTCTTCATCACCCACCTGGCGCGCGAGGCGGACATCCAGGCGACGCTCGCGGGGCTGCGAGAGCTCGACGCCGTCGAGCGCATCGGCGGCCTGCTGCGGGTGATCGGCCCGGAGCATTGACCGCCACCGTGCCGGTGGGCGCGCCGCAGGTGCACCGCGGGCTCATCGAGCGCTACCGGGAGCTGCTGCCCGTGAGCGACGCGACACCGGTGATCACCCTCTACGAGGGGAACACCCCCCTCCTCCCCGCGCCGCGCCTCTCCGAGCGCCTCGGCGCAGAGGTCTTCCTGAAGATCGAGGGGGCCAACCCGACCGGCTCCTTCAAGGATCGCGGGATGACCGTGGCGATGTCCAAGGCTGCCGAGAAGGGCGCGAAGGCGGTCGTCTGCGCCTCCACCGGCAACACCTCCGCCTCGGCCGCCGCCTACGCAGCGCGCGCCGGCCTCGCGTGCTTCGTGCTCATCCCCGAGGGGCACATCGCCCTCGGCAAGCTCGCCCAGGCGCTCGTGCACGGGGCGCGCGTCCTGCAGGTGCGGGGCAACTTCGACGTCGCCCTCGAGATCGTGCGCGAGCTCTCCTCGCGCACCCCCATCGAGCTAGTGAACTCGGTGAACCCCTTCCGCATCGAAGGGCAGAAGACGGGAGCCTTCGAGATCGTGGACGTCCTCGGCGACGCGCCGGACGTGCACTGCATCCCCGTCGGCAACGCCGGCAACATCACCGCCTACTGGAAGGGCTACCTCGAGTACCGCGCCGCGGGGCGCGCGACGAAGCTGCCGAGGATGCTCGGCTTCCAGGCGGCGGGCGCCGCGCCGATCGTTCTCGGCCACCCCGTCGAGCACCCCGAGACGATCGCCACGGCGATCCGCATCGGCAACCCCGCCTCCTGGTACGGGGCGACGGCGGCGGCGAGCGAGTCCGGGGGGAGCATCTCCGCGGTGAGCGACGAGGAGATCCTCGCGGCCTACCGCTTCCTCGCCGAGCAGGAGTCCGTCTTCTGCGAGGCGGCCTCCGCGGCCGCCGTGGCGGGCCTGCTGAAGCTCGGGGTGGCGGAAGGGTCGCGGGTCGTCTGCATCCTCACCGGTCACGGCCTGAAGGACCCCGACCTCGCGATCAGCCAGGTGCGCGTGCCCGAGACCGTCGACGCGACCTTCGACGCAGTCGCCGCCACCCTCGAGCTGTGACGGCGGCCGCCTCGCGGTGCCGGTGAGGGTGCGGAAAGGGGTCGACGATGGGCCTTGAGCGGGTCGAGATCACCGAGCGGGAGCCGCTCGCCGGGGCCCCCGAGGGTTACGTGCTGCTGCGCGGCAGGGCGCACTTCGTCCTCGACCCGGCGGCCCCGGCCAACGCCCGCATCGCCGACCTCCCACTCGCGGCGGGGGAGGACGGCCTCGTCCGTTTCTCCTCCGACCTGCTCGTCGCCGAGCCGCCCGGAGGGGCCGCCGCGCCGCTGTTCTACGTCGTCGCGAACCGCGGCCGCGCCGAGGTCCTTCCGCTCGCGCTCGGCGCGGCGCTGCCCGGGCTCCTCCCGCCGGCGCTTGTCACCGAGGCGACGGCCCCCGCGCTCGGGGACGGGCTCCTCCTCCGTCTCGGCTACCGGGTGGTGTGGTGCGGCTGGCAGAGCGACCTGCGCCCCCTCCCCGGGCTCCTCCGCCTCGACGCCCCGCTCGCCCGCGTCGGGGGGGCGAGCCCGCCGGGGCTGCGCGAGACGCGCATCGAAGTGGACCGTGTGCTCCCGAGCGTGCCGCTCATCGACTCGCGCGCCCTCTCGCCGGCGATCGCGCCCGACCCCGTCGCCGATCCCGCGGACCCGGGCGCGCGTCTCCTCGTCCGGCCGCGCACCGGAGGGGCCTTCGAGGTGATCCCCCGCGACCGCTTCCGCTTCGCCCGCGCCCTCGACGGTGCGCTCACCGAGAGCGCCGAGGACCTCGCCCTCGACGGCGGCTTCCTTCCGGAGAACGTCTACGAGCTCTCCTACCACCCCCTCCGCTCCCCGGTGCACGGGGTCGGGCTCAGCGTGGCGCGCGACCTCGTCTCGGCGCTGCGGGAGGACGCCGCGGCCGTCCTCGGCGGGGGAGCCGCGCCGGTCGGGGACACCTTCGCCTTTGGCGTCTCGCAGTCCGGCCGCTACCTCCGCCAGTTCCTCTTCGACGGGCTGAACCTCGACGAGCCCGGCCGCCGGGTCTTCGACGCGATGTTCGTCGACATCGCCGGCGCGCGCCGCGGCGACTTCAACGAGCGCTACGGGCAGGTCTCGGTGAACCGCTCCGAGGGGAGCGGGCTGCACCCCCCGTACGCGGCGGCGCACCCCGACGGCGGCCTCCTCGACCGCCAGCGCGCCCTCGGCGGCTCGCCGAAGGTGATGTTCGTGAACAGCGCCTTTGAGTACTGGCGCCGCGACGCCTCGGCGATCCACACCGAGGTCGACGGCAGCGCCGACCTGCCCGAGGACCCCGAGGTGCGCTGCTATCTGCTCGCCGGCTGCTCGCACGTCGTCGGCCTGCCGGCCCTCGGGGCGCCGGTCGCCCCCACCAACCCGGCGAGCGTGCTCGACCCCATGCCGGCGCTGCGGGCGCTGTTCGTGGCGCTCGCCCGCTGGGTCGGGGAGGGCGTCGAGCCGCCGCGGAGCCGGGTGCCGCGCGTCGGCGACGGGAGCGCGCGGCGGCGCGAGGAGGTGCTCTCCCGCCTCGGCCGCCTGCCGGGGCTCGCCCTCCCGCCGCCGTCGATGATCCCGGTGACGAGCCGCTCGCACCCCGGTGCCGAGGAGAAGGAGGGGGACGGGAGCGTCGCCGCCGAGGACCGGGTGGTCGGCCTCGTCGCCGCCGTCGACGGGGACGGCAACGAGCGCGCCGGCGTCGTCCTCCCCGAGCTCGCGGCGCCGCTGCACACCCACCTCGCCTTCAATCCGCGCGCCGCCCCCGACGGTGGCCTGGTTGACCTCATCGGGACGAGCCTCGCGTTCCCGGTCGACGCCGCGGCGCGCGCCGAGAGCGGCGACCCGCGCCCCGCGGTGAGCGAGCGGTACCCCGACCGCGCCGCCTACCTGCAGGCGCTGCGCAGGGCGGCGCGGGCGCTCGCCGCCGACGCGCTCGTGCTCGCGGAGGACGAGGAGTGGATCGTCGCAGCGGGCGGAGAGCGTTTCGACGCGCTCCTCGGCGGGGCGGGTTGAGGCCATTGCGTTGTCGCCCCCCGGGGGCGGCGATACACTGGCTGTACTTCCTCCGCTCAGGACCGGCGCCGATCGGCGCCGTCGACCCTGGCGGTCGGATCCCGTACTTCTTGAGATCGCACTTCCGGCAGTCCTCCGCGCAGTGTTCGGTCGGGGCCGCAGCCGATGGTGACATCGGTGCCAGGCGGCGACCGGACGGTTCGTCGGTCCTGCACTCCGGGACCGACGGGTGGGCCGCACGCCGAGCCTTCGGCGCCACGCCCGAGCGCTGGATCTCAAGTCCTTTTCCCGCAACTTCCCAAAGTGACAACCAGGAGCAAGACCAATGGTCGCTGAGCAGCTTGAGCGCTCGATCCTTGAACGCAAGGAGCGCGATGAGCTCCACGCCATCGCCACCGCGATGGCCCTCAAACCCGCAGCCCGTCTGAAGAAGGCCGACATCATCGACCTCATCCTGCAGGCGACCGGTGTGGGCCCGGAGGCCGCCGTGGCAGACGGCGCCGCGAGCCCCGCCCCCGACGCGCCGGCGAACGGCGGCCCGAGGCGGCGTCCGCCGCGGGCGCGCGCCGAGGCCGCGGCCGACGCCGACGCCGACGCAGGGGAGGCCCCCGCGGAGCGCGCCCCGACGGCAGAGGACGACGCCGCCGAGGCGCCCGCCGCTGCCGAGGCAGACCAAGGGGCCCCCGCCGATGGCGCCCCAGAGGTGACGACCGAGCAGAACGGTGCCGCGCCGCTCGGCGACACGGCCGAGTTCTCCGCCGAAGGCCCCGCCAAGAGCAACGGGCAGGGCCAGTCGCACCAGAACGGCCAGGGCCAGGGCCAGCGCAACCAGCAGAACCAGCAGAACCAGGGTGGTCCCGGCAACCAGAGCAACCAGGGTGGCCAAGGGGGTCAGGGCAACCAGGGCAACCAGGGTGGTCCCGGCAACCAGAGCAACCAGGGTGGCCAGGGCGGTGGGCAGCTCGACGTGGGCAACCGCCGAGGGCGTCGCCGCCGCGGGCGCGACCGCGAGCGCGTGGGCGGCGAGGGTGCCGCGGCCGCGGACGCGCCCTACTCGGGCGAGCTGATCCCGGTGAAGGGCCTCCTCGACCTCCGCGACGAGGGCTACGGCTTCCTCCGCACCTCCGGCTACCTCGCCAGCCAACGCGACGTCTATGTCTCGGTGAGCCAGGCCCGGCGCTTCGCGCTGCGCCGCGGCGACGCGATCGAGGGGGCGTGCCGCCCCGCCGGGGCGAGCGAGAAGTACCCGGCCCTCGTGCGCATCGACTCCGTCGGCGGGATGAACCCCGAGGAGGCGCGTTTGCGCCCCCGCTTCGAGGACCTCACCCCGCTCTTCCCCGACGAGCAGCTGCACCTCGAGCTCGCCGCCGACCCGACGAACGTGACGGCGCGCATCGTCGACCTCATCTCCCCGATCGGCAAGGGCCAGCGCGGCCTCATCGTCTCGCCGCCGAAGGCCGGCAAGACCACGATCCTGAAGCAGATCGCGCACTCGATCGAGGCCAACGACCCCGAGGTGCACCTCATCGTGCTGCTCGTCGACGAGCGCCCCGAAGAGGTCACCGACATGCGCCGCTCGGTGAAGGGTGAGGTCATCGCCTCGACCTTCGACCGGCCGGCCGACGAGCACACCGCCGTCGCCGAGCTCACGATCGAGCGGGCGAAGCGCCTCGTCGAGCTGGGCAAGGACGTCGTCATCGTCCTCGACGGCATCACCCGGCTCGCGCGCGCCTACAACCTCGCGCAGCCCGCGACGGGGCGGATCATGTCCGGTGGTGTCGACTCCGGCGCCCTCTACCCCCCGAAGCGCTTCTTCGGCGCGGCCCGCAACGTCGAGGAGGGCGGCTCGCTCACGATCCTCGCGACGGCCCTCGTCGAGACCGGCTCACGGATGGACGAGGTGATCTTCGAGGAGTTCAAGGGGACCGGCAACATGGAGCTGCGCCTCGACCGCAAGCTCTCCGAGCGCCGTCTCTACCCCTCGATCGACGTGAACGCGAGCTCGACCCGTCACGAGGAGCTGCTCTTCGACCGTGGCCAGCTGCAGCAGGTCTGGAAGCTCCGCCGGGTGCTGAACGCCCTCTCGAGCGAGGGGAACGTCGCGGCGGGCCTCGAACTGCTCATCGACAAGCTCCGCCAGACCCGCTCCAACGACGAGTTCCTCGCCGAGATCGCGAAGGCACCCGTCCCCAACACCTGACCACCCGCCCGCCCACGGGCACGGCGCCGCTATCCTGGAAGGCACCATGAAGACCGACATCCACCCCGAATACGTCATCGCCTCGGTGCACTGCTCGTGCGGCAACACCTTCACGACGCGCTCGACCAAGGGCGAACTACGCGTGGAGCTCTGCAACGAGTGCCACCCCTTCTACACGGGGAAGCAGAAGCTGGTGGACACCGGTGGCCGTGTCGAGCGCTTCGAGCGCCGCTACGGCAAGCGCTCCTCCAAGCGCTGAGCTGACTCCCCCTCCCCCGGGCGCGCGTCGGGGGACCTGAACCGAACGAGGCCTGCGTGGACCCGAAGGAACAAGGCCGCGCGGAACTGCTGACGAAGGCGGCCGACCTCGAGGCCGAGCACGAGCGGCTGCTCGTGCTGCTCTCGGACCCCGAGCTCGTGCGCGACCGCACCGCCTTCCGGGAGACCTCCCAGCGGCACAAGCAGCTCGAGGACATCGTGCGCGCCCTCACGCTGCTGCGCGGCGCGATCGGCGACGCCGGCGCGGCGCGCGAGATGCTCGACGAGGCGCCGCCGCCCGAGCGCGAGCTCGCTCGCGAGGAGCTGGCCGGCGCCGAGCAGCGCGTCGAGCTGCTCGAGGCGGAGCTGCGGGAGCTGCTGTTGCCGCGCGACCCCAACGACGGGCGCAACGTGATCATCTCGATCCGCGGCGCGGAGGGGGGCGAGGAGGCGAACCTCTTCGGCAAGGACCTCTACGACATGTACCTCCGCTACGCCGACCACCGCGGCTGGCGCACCGAGGCCCTCTCGTTGCAGCTCTCGGACCTCGGGGGGATCGACGAGGCGACCTTTGTCGTGCAGGGCAAGGACGCCTGGCAGCGCCTCAAGTTCGAGGGCGGGGTGCACCGCGTGCAGCGCGTGCCGGTGACCGAGTCCCAGGGCCGGGTGCACACCTCCTCGGCCGCGGTCACGGTCCTCCCCGAGGCCGACGAGGTCGAGGTACAGATCGACGCGAGCGACCTGCGCATCGACGTCTACCGCTCGACGGGGCCGGGGGGCCAGTCGGTGAACACCACCGACTCCGCGGTGCGCATCACCCACCTGCCGACCGGTGTCGTGGTCGCGATGCAGGACGAGAAGAGCCAGATCCAGAACCGCGCCAAGGCGATGACGGTCCTGCGGGCGCGACTGTTGAAGATGGAACAGGACCGCCAGGCCGACGAGCTCAGCCGGGCGCGCCGCGAGCAGGTGGGCACCGGCGGGCGCTCGGAGAAGATCCGCACCTACAACTACAAGGACAACCGCGTCACCGACCACCGCCTCCAAAAGGCGCGCTTCCCGCTCGACCGGGTGCTCGGGGGCGACCTCGACGACCTCGTCGAGGAGCTCGGCGCGAACGAGCGCGCCGAGCAGCTGCACGGCGAGCGTTGAGGCTCGCGGCCCTCTTCGCGCAGCTCGTGGAGGAGCTCGGCGCCCGCCACGAGGCCGTGGTCGTGCTCGAGGAAGCCTCCGGCCAGCGCCTCTCGACCCTCGCCGCGCGCTTCGACGAGGAGGCGCCCGCGAACCTCGTCCAGCGCGCCGGTCGCCTCTCGGCGGCGCGCCGGAGCGGGCTCCCGCTGCAGCACGTCGTCGGCCACTGGGGCTTCCGGACGCTCGACCTCCTGCAGGACCGCCGCGCCCTCGTCGTGCGGCCGGAGACCGAGACCGTCGTCGGGGTCGCCCTCGCCGAGCTCGACGCCAACCCGGCCGGCGCCGGCCGCGCCCTCGACCTCGGGACCGGGAGCGGTGCGATCGCGCTCGCCCTCGGCACCGAGCGCGCCGCGCTGCGGGTGATCGCCACCGACGCCTCGACCGAGGCGCTCGCGCTCGCAGCGGAGAACCGCGCCCGCATGGCGCCGGCCGTCGCCGAGCGCGTGCGGCTCGTCGCCGCCGACTGGTACGCGGGGATCGGCGGTGCTGGGGCGTTCGACCTCATCGTCTCCAACCCCCCCTACGTCGCGGAGCAGGAGTGGGCCGACCTCGAGCCGGTGGTGCGCGAGCACGACCCCCGCGTTGCCCTCGTCGCCGGCGCGAGCGGCCTCGAGGGGGTCGCGGCGGTGCTCGCCGGCGCGGCGTGCCGTCTCGTGGCGGGCGCCCCGCTGGTCTGCGAGATCGGTGACGGGCAGGGCGCCGACGTCCTCGCGCTCGCCGAGGGCGCGGGGGCGACCGCGGCGCGCGTCGAGCGCGACCTCGCCGGAAGGGAGCGGGTCCTCGTTGCGCGCTTCTGAGCCCGCCGCGCCCGGCTCGGACGAGGAGGCGGCGCTCGTCGCCTTGCGCTCGGGCGGCGCCGTCGGCCTCCCGACCGACACCGTCTACGGCCTTGCCGTGCTGCCGGCGCTCCCCGACGCGCTCGAGGAGCTCTTCGCGCTGAAGGGGCGCCCGGAAGCGGTCGCGGTCGCGGTCCTCGTCGCCGACGCCTCCCAGGCCCTCGCGCTCGCCGCCGACCCCGACGGCGGCCTCGGGCGCCTCGCCGAGGCCTTCTGGCCGGGCCCGCTTACCGTCGTCGCCCGACGCGCCGCGGGGGTGGACTACCCCCTCGGTGGTGACCCAGCCTCGATCGGCCTGCGCTGTCCCGACGACGCGCTCGTGCGGCGCCTCGCCGCTTCACTCGGGCCGCTCGCGGTGACGAGCGCCAACCTGCACGGCGAGCCCCCGATCACCGACGCCGGGGTCCTGCGGCGCACCTTCCCGGGGATCGTGGTGGTCGACGGCGGGGTGCGCGACGGCCAGCCCTCGACGGTCGTCTCACTGCTCGACGCGCTGCCCGAGGTGCTGCGTGAGGGGCCGATCGGCGCGCGGGCGCTGTCGGAGGCACTCAGCGGCGACGGGGCTCGAAGCTGAAGCGTCGGACGGCGAGCAGGATCCCGATCGCCGCCCAGATCACGAGCACCCGCAGGTCCGGCCAGGCCCACGGTGAGGCGCCGGGGCTGTGGTCGAAGGCCGCGAAGACGGCGAGCACGAAGTGGCGGATCGGCAGATAGGCGGCGAACTTCGCGAGCCCCGAGGTGCCGGCGATCGGGAACCAGATGCCCGAGATCGCGACGAGAACGAAGAAGACGAGGTTGATGATCGGCGCGCCGGACTCCTGGTTCGGCACGAGCGCGCTCACCCCCACCCCGACCGACACGAAGCAGACGACGCCGACGACGATGGCGATGGGCAGCGCCGCCCAGTTGGTGGCGAGCTGGTCGTGGTAGGCGAAGTGCCCGAGCGCCAGCAGCGCGGCGATCTGCACCGCACAGATCACGAGCACGTTGAGGATCAGGCCGCCGAGGAAGGCCGCCACCGGCAGCGGTGAGAGGCGGAGGCGCTTCAGCTGGCCGTTCTCACGCCGCTGCACGAGGACCAGGCGGTGGTGGAAGTCGCGGGCCGTGCGACGTGCGCTCGGGTCGAAGCCGAGGACGCGCACCTCACCGTTGTCGCCCTTGCGGAAGCCCTCGAGGATCTCGACCGTCGTCGTCTTGCCGGCGCCGTTCGGCCCGAGGAGCGCGAAGACCTGGCCCTGCGGCACCTCGAAGCTGACGTCCTGCACCGCGACGAGGTCGCCGTCGTGCTTGGTGAGGCCCTGCACCGAGATCGCAGGAGCCGCCATCCGGTCGGGACTTACCCGGGCGGTCCTTGGGGAGGGCGTTGGCTATTATCCGCGGTGCCCGGCCCCGAAGCGTTTCGGCGGCATTTGGCGCCGGTCAGGCGCCTCGTCGGCGGGCTGACCCTGGAGGAGCATCCTTGAGCCCATTCGGTGGCGGCGACCTCTCCGCAGACCCGGAGGTGGCACGGATCCTCGGTGACGAGCTCGACCGGCAGCGGACGACGATCCAGCTGATCGCGTCGGAGAACTTCACCTCGCCGGCGGTGCTCGCGGCGACCGCGTCGGTGCTCACGAACAAGTACTCCGAGGGCTACCCCGGGCGCCGCTACTACGGCGGCAACGTCTTCGCTGACGAGGTCGAGGACCTCGCCCGCGAGCGGGCGAAGGACCTCTTCGGCGCCGAGCACGCCAACGTGCAGCCGCACGCCGGCGCGCCCGCCAACCTCGCCGTCTACCTCGCCCTCGCCGAGCCCGGCGACACGATCCTCGCGATGCGCCTCGACCAGGGCGGCCACCTCACCCACGGCTCGCCGGTCTCGATCACCGGCAAGACCTACCGCTTCGTCTCCTACGGGGTGACCCCGGCGGACGACGCAGGCGGCGGCGAGCGCATCGACCTCGACCGGCTGCGCGACCTCGCCCTCGCCGAGCGCCCGCGCATCATCGTCGCCGGCACCACCGCCTACACCCAGATCATCGACCCGGAGCCTTTCCGCGAGATCGCCGACGAGGTCGGGGCGCTGTTCATGTTCGACGCCGCCCACCCCGCCGGGCTGATCGCCGGGGGCGTGCACCCGAGCCCCGTCGGCGTCGCGGACGTCGTCACTTTCACGACCCACAAGACGCTGCGCGGGCCGCGCGGCGGCGCCATCCTCTGCAACGAGGAGCACGCGCGCGCGATCGACGGCGCAGTCTTCCCCGGTCTGCAGGGCGGGCCGCTCGAGCACGTGATCGCCGCCAAGGCGGTCGCCTTCCGCGAGGCGGCGACCGAGGACTTCCGCAGCTACGCGCAGCGCGTGGTGGAGAACGCCGCCGCGCTCGCGGCGGGCCTCGCGGAGGAGGGCTTCCGCCTCGTCTCGGGGGGCACCGCCAACCACCAGGTGATCCTCGACCTGCGCAGCTTCGACGCCGAGCTCACCGGGAAGACCGCGCAGGAGGCGCTCGACCGCGCCGGCATCACCTGCAACCGCAACCAGATCCCCGACGACCCCCGCTCCCCGTTCATCACGAGCGGCCTCCGCCTCGGCTCCGCCGCCGAGACGACCGCCGGCATGGGCGCGGCGCAGATGGGCGAGATCGCCCGCCTGATGGGGAGGGTGCTGCGCGACCACGCATCGGAGGAGAATCTCGCCGCGGTGCGCGAGGAGGTCCGCTCGCTCTGTGGCCACTTCGACCCCTACCCGGACGCGGACCAGCTCGTCGGCGCAGCGCGCTGAGCGCTCCGGCATGAGGCGACGGCGGGGGGAGGGGTCGCCGAGGTGAAGCCCTACCTCCCCTACCTCGCCCTGTTCGGGGTGGCGGCGCTCTCGAGCTACCTCGCGTGCTTCCCGATCAGTGCGCTGGCGCGCCGCATCGGCGCCGTCGACCAGCCGGGCGAGGGGCGGATGCACGCGCTCCCGACGCCGATCGCCGGCGGGGGGGCGATGCTCGTCGCCTTCCTCATCTCGATGTTCGTCGCCTCGCGCGTCCACACCTTCGGGGGCATCTTCCGGACCTCCCTCGAGCCGCTCGGGGTGATCATCGGCGCGATCCTCATCTACCTCGTCGGGCTGATCGACGACGTGCGGGACATCTCCGCCCCGGCCAAGGTCGCCGGCCAGGTGCTCGCGGCGATGGCCCTCGTCTCGCTCGGGGTGACGATGTTCTATTTCAAGATCCCCTTCTACGCCCCGATCATCAACCTCTCCCCCTCCGAGCTGCCGCTGATCACGGCGCTGTGGGTGGTCGGCATGGCCAACGCGGTGAACCTCATCGACGGCCTCGACGGCCTCGCCGCGGGGATCGTGGCGATCGCCTCCGGCTCGCTCTGCGTCTACGGGCTGCGTCTCGAGCACCTCGGCGACCTCGCCCCGGACTCGATCGGCCCGCTCGTCGCGCTGATCGCCTGTGGCGTGTGCATCGGTTTCCTGCCCCACAACTTCCACCCGGCGAGGCTGTTCATGGGCGACGGCGGGGCGCTGTTCCTCGGGCTGTTGATGGCGGCGGCGACGATGGTGATCGGCGGCCGGACCGAGTCGAGCAGCTCGCAGCCGATCCACGTCTCGGGGCTCACCTTCTTCCGCTTCGCCCCGCTCTTCCTCCCCTTCTTCATCCTCGGGGTGCCGATCCTCGATACCGCGTTCGCGATCGTCCGACGCACGGCGCGGCGCTCGAGCTTCGCGGCGCGCGACCTCGGCCACCTCCACCACCGGCTGGTGCGCCTCGGCCACGGGCAGCGCCGCGCGGTGCTCATCTTGTGGTCCTGGACGGCGGTCCTCTCGGCCTTCGTCCTCATCCCGGTCTTCGACAACCGCGCCAACGCCTACGTCCCGGTCGGCCTCGCCGTGCTCGGCGTCGGGCTCTACACGCTCTTCCATCCGGCCGGGACGCCGACCGAGGCCCCGGTCCTCACCGCCGAGGGGGTGCCGCTCGCCCCGCCCGGCGAGGTGGAGCCGACGCGCCCCCGCCACGGCCGTTCCGGGCCGCCGATCTCGGTGACGGTGAGCGGCGCCGCGGGGGTCGCGGTCGCCGGCGAGCCCGACCTCGCCTCGCCGACGCGCCGCCGCCGGGTCCGCCGCCGCGTCCCCCGCCTCGCCCTCCGACGGCCGCGGCACTCCGGGGAGGCGCCCCTTCCCACCTCGGATCCGGCCGGCCGGGTTGCCCCCAACGAGGGGGAGGTGCGAGGATAAGTCGCCCTAGGAGGGAACGGTCGAGCCCGACCCTGGTCGAGCTCGCCAGCATCGGTGGAGTGGGTGCCGCCTGTATCGCCGCCGGAGTCGGTGGCGGTTACTGGATCGCCTCGTCGACCGGAGCCGGAGCAGCCGTCGTCTTCGCCGGGCTTTCGGTCGGGATCGTCGCCGCGGTGGCGGGGGCGTACGTGAAGATCAAGAGGTATCTCTAGCTGGAGCCTGCAGCGTCGCTGGCCCGGGAGAGTTTCTCCCCGGTATGCGGCGCGCCCGTACTCCCGAGACGAACCATGGACCGACTCACCGCGCTGTTCGAACAGCTTTCTCTCCCGGAGATCGCGCGCATCCTCCGCCGCACGGTCTTCTCCGGCGTCGGCATCGGCGTGGTCGCGCTCGGGGTGAGCGCGCTCCTCTCGCACCTGCTCGTCGGGGCGGGGATCGTCCTCGGCCTCGGCATCGGGCTCTTCAACATCCGGCTGATCACCCGCTCGGTCGCCCGCGTCAACGCCTCCGGCGCCGAGCGGCCGAAGCGCATCCTCGCCCAGCGGACGCTCACCCGCCTCGGCCTCACGACGGTGATCATCATCGGGCTCGCCCTCGCCTCGGTCTCGCTCGGGATCGGCACCGCCGCCGGGGTGGCCCTCTTCTACTTCGCGCTCATCGCCAACCTCGTCCGGGAGCTGCTCCGCGAGAACGGGGCGGTGCCGACGGCATGAGCCCACTGCTGCTCGCCACCGACATCCCCGTCGGCGACCACATCTTCTGGAAGGTCGCCGGCCTCACGATCGACGCCGACACCGTCCTTGCGACGATCATCGCCGGGGTCATCGTCCTCGCCGCCGGCCTCTACCTGCGGGCGCGGGTGACCGCGGACGTCCCGGGGCGCCTGCAGCTCGCCTTCGAGACGATCGTCTCGGGCGTCAGCCGCCAGATCGGCTCGACGATGGGCGACGAGGGTCGCCCGATCGTGCCGCTCGCCGTCACGCTCTTCGTCTTCATCCTCATCGCCAACTGGCTCGAGCTGATCCCGACGGGCCACAGCCCGCAGTACCTGCCGGCGCCGTCGGGGGACGTGAACTTCACCCTCGGCATCGCGCTCTTCGTGATCATCGCGGTGCACGTCACCTGGATCCGCCACCAGGGGCTGCGCAGCTACTTGGGGCACTACTTCAAGCCCTACAAGGTCCTCTTTCCGATCAACGCGATCGAGGAGCTGGTGAAGCCGATCACGCTCGCGCTGCGGCTCTTCGGCAACATCTTCTCGGGTGGGCTGATGCTGGTGCTCATCGCCGACCTGCTCCCGACGAAGCTGATCGCGCCGATCCCCATCCTCGACGTGGTCTGGAAGCTCTTCGACGGCCTCTTCGTCGGCCCCGTCCAGGCCTTCATCTTCGCCCTACTCACGATCTTGTACTTCGAGGCGGCGATCGCCGGCTCGGGGCACTGAGCGCAGCACACCGTCCACCGAAACAGGAGAAACGATGCCAGCTAACACCTTGACCCAGGGGATCGAGCTCGCCGGCGCCATGGTCGGCGGCGGTCTCGCGCTCGGCGGTGGCGCCGTCGGCGCCGCGATCGGCGACGGCCTCGCCGGCAGCCAGACGATCGCCGGCGTCGCCCGCCAGCCGGAGGCGCAGAGCCGCCTCTTCACGATCATGTTCATCGTCGTCGGCCTCTGTGAGGCGATGTACTTCATCAACCTCGTCTTCATGGCGCTGTTCATCTTCGTCCTGGCGAAGAAGTAGCCATCCCGCCCATGCTCGCCGACACCTCGTCGACGCCCAACTTCATCCTCCCGAACGCCACGATCCTCGTCGAGGTCGTGCTGTTCCTCGTCGTGCTCGGCATCGTCAACGCGTTCGTGCTGAAGCCCGTGCAGCGGGTCATCGCCGAGCGCGAGGAGACGATCCGCTCCGGACTGCAGGCCCGCGACAGCGCGCAGAGCGAGGCGGCGGAGCTGGAACAGGCGCGCCGCGCGGTGCTCGAGGAGGCCCGCGCCGAGGCGCGCGGGCTGATCGAGGCGGCGACCAGGGCCGCCGAGGAGCTGCGGGCGACGGCGCGCGACGACGGCCAGCAGGAGCACGACCGGCTGATCGCCGGTGCCGCCGCGGAGATCGACCGCCAGCGCGAGCAGGTGCGCAGCGACGTCCTCAGCCGCGTCGAGACGATGGTCGGCGAGGCGGCGAGCCGCGTCGCGGGCGTGCCGATCGACGCCGCCCGCCACCGCGACCTGATCCAGCTGGCCGTCGCCGCGGCGGAGGGGAACTAGGTGCCGTTGTTCGCCGCCACCGGGAACTTCGGCCTCTCCTACCTCCTCGAGTGGGTCGCGCTCATCTTCGTGGCGCTGTTCATCAAGCGCTACGTCGCCCCCTTCCTCGGCGCGCAGATGTCCGCGAAGCGCGAGCAGATCCGCGGCCAGCTCGCCGAGCGCGAGGAGGCCGCCGCCGCGGCGGCGGCGCTGATCGCGGCGCGCCGCGCCGAGCTCGAGGCGGCCCGCGCCGAGGCGGAGGGGATCGTCCGCCTGGCGCGCGACAGCGCCGCCTCGCTCGTCGAGGAGGGGCGGGCGCGCGCCGCGGAGGAGCGCGAGCGACTGGTGCGGCGCGCCACCGCCGAGATCGAGGCGGCGCACAGCCGCGTGCGCGCCGAGGTGATCGCCGAGCTCGGCTCCATCGTCGTCGACGCTGCTGAGCGGGTCGTCACCGCCGAGCTCGACGACGCCAACCAGCGGCGGTTGATCGCCGAGGCGATCAGCGCGACCGAGGCGGGGGCGCCCGCCTGATGGCCCACGAGCTGCTGCACGGCTACGCGCTCGCGACGCTCGAGAGCGCCCGCGCCAGCGGGGAGCTGGAGCGCGTCGCCGGGGAGGTCGAGGCTTTCGCCGCTGCGCTCACGAGCTCGGAGCCGCTCCGTCGGGCGCTGAGCGACGCAGCGGTCGCGCAGAACGCCCGACGGGCGATCGCCGCCGACCTGCTGCACGGCCGCGCGAGCGAGGCCGGCGCCTCGCTCGTCGACTTCGCGCTGCGCGCCGTCCGCGCGGGCGAGCTCGCGGTCGCCGTCGCCGACCTCGTGGTCGCCGCCGACGCGGCGCGCGAGGGCGTCGCCGAGCAGCCGATCCACGGGCGCAGCGCGCTCCGCTCGAGGATCCGTGGCTACACCGAGCGGGTGCTCGAGGAGCTGGGGAGCCTCGACGAGGTCGACACCGTCGAGGAGCAGCTGTTCTCCTTCGCCCGCATCGTCGAGGCGAACGCCGAGCTCCGTCGCGAGCTCTCCGAGCCGAGCGCGGCGGTGGCGGGGCGCGTCGCGCTGCTCGCGGACCTCCTCTCCTCCCAGGTGCTCCCCGCCACGCTGCGCATCGTCTCCTTCGTCATCGCCGTCGGCCCGGTGCGCAACCTCGTCGGGACCTACGAGTGGCTGGTGGACCTCATCGCCGAGGAGCGCGGCCGGCGGGTCGCGCAGGTGCGCGCCGCGGTGGTCCTCTCCGAGGAGGAGCGGAGCTCGCTCGCGCGGGTGCTCTCCACGCTCGTGCACCGCGACGTCGAGGTGCGGATGATCGAGGACCCCGACGTGATCGGCGGGATCCTCGTCTCGGTCGGCGACCTCCTCATCGACGGGACGGTACGGCTTCGGTTGGAACGACTGCGCGAGGCCGTCGCGCAGTGGGCCTAGGGAAAGGCACAAATTCATGGCAGAGCTGACGATCAGCGCTGACGACATCCAGGCGGCACTCGCCCGCCACGTCGGGGAGCTCCGCACGGAGATCTCCACCGAGCAGGTCGGCCGGATCGCCTCCGTCGGTGACGGCATCGCCTACGTGACCGGCCTCCCGCAGGCCTCGGTCAACGAGATGCTCACCTTCGAGAACGGCGTCATCGGCCTCGCGCTGAACCTCGAGGAGGAGGCGATCGGCGCGGTCGTGCTCGGCGACTCCGAGGGCCTCGACGAGGGCCAGGTGGTGCGGGCGACGGGCGAGATCCTCTCGGTCCCGGTCGGCGACGCGCTCCTCGGGCGGGTGGTCAACCCCCTCGGCGAGCCGCTCGACGGCAAGGGGCCGATCGAGGGCGCGACGCTGCGGCGCCTCGAGATCCAGGCGCCGGGGATCGTCAACCGCCAGCCCGTGACCGAGCCGCTGCAGACCGGGATCAAGGTCATCGACGCGATCACGCCGATCGGCCGTGGCCAGCGGGAGCTCATCATCGGCGACCGCAAGACGGGCAAGACGACGATCGCCGTCGACGCGATCCTCAACCAGGCGGGCCTCGGCGTGAAGTGCATCTACGTCGGCATCGGCCAGAAGGGTTCCACGATCGCGCAGACCGTCGCCCTCCTCGAGTCCCACGGCGCCCTCGAGTACACCGTCGTCGTCGCCGCACCGGCCTCCGAGCCGGCGCCCTTCAAGTACCTCGCCCCCTACGCCGGCTGCGCGATGGGCCAGCACTGGATGGAGAACGGCGAGCACGCGCTGATCGTCTACGACGACCTCTCCAAGCAGGCCGAGGCCTACCGCCAGCTCTCGCTGCTGCTGCGCCGCCCGCCGGGGCGCGAGGCCTACCCGGGCGACGTCTTCTACCTCCACTCCCGCCTCCTCGAGCGCGCCGCGAAGCTCTCCGACGAGCTCGGCGGTGGCTCGCTCACCGCCCTCCCGATCATCGAGACCAAGGCCGGTGACATCTCCGCCTACATCCCGACGAACGTGATCTCGATCACCGACGGCCAGATCTTCTTGGAGACCGACCTCTTCAACTCCGGCATCCGCCCGGCGATGAACATCGGCAACTCGGTCTCGCGCGTCGGCGGCGCCGCGCAGATCCGTGCCATGCGCTCGGTCGTCGGCTCGCTGAAGATCGACCTCGCGCAGTTCCGCGACCTCGAGGCCTTCGCCGCCTTCGGCTCCGAGCTCGACCGCGCCTCGCAGTCCCAGCTCGACCGCGGCTACCGCCTGACGGCGCTGCTGAAGCAGGGGCTGAACGAGCCGATGCCGGTCGAGGAGCAGGTCGCGGTGATCTTCGCCGGCGTGCGCGGCCTCATCGACGACCTCGCCGTCGAGGACATCCCCGCCTTCGAGGCGGCCCTGCGCGCCCATCTGCGCGGCGCGCACGCCGAGCTCCTCACCCACATCCGGGAGCAGAAGACGCTCCCCGACGAGCAGGAGCTCACCAAGGCGATCGAAGAGGCCAAGGCGGGCTTCTCGAGCGGAGACTCCGCCGCCGCCAAGGCGGGCTGAGGATGGCGGGCGGCCAGGAACGCGCGCTGCGCAGGAGGATCCGCAGCGTCGAGGCGACGAAGAAGATCACCCGCGCGATGGAGCTCATCGCCGCCTCGCAGATCCCGCGCGCCCGCGCCCGCATCGCTGGCTCCGCCCCCTACGTGGAGGGCATCGAGCGCGTCCTCGCGACCACCGCCGCCGAGGCGAGCGGCGCGTCGCGCCTCCTCGGCGATGGCGCCGAGGCGCGCTCCGTCCTCGTCCTCGCGATCGTCGCCGACCGCGGCCTCGCCGGGGGCTACAACTCCTCGGTGCTCCGCCAGACCGAACGGCTGATCGTCGCCGGGGAGGCCGAGGGGCGCGAGTACCGGCTCGTCACGATCGGCCGCAAGGCGATCGGCTTCTTCCGCTTCCGCGGCCGCAGCGTCGACCGCCCCTTCCTGCAGATGACGAACCGCCCCACCTTCGAGGACGCCCGGCAGGTCGCCGCCGAGCTCACCGGCCCCTTCCTCGCCGGCGAGGTCGACCTCGTGCAGCTCGTCTCCACCCGCTACCGCTCCGCCGGCGTGCAGGTCGTCGAGACCCGTCAGGTGCTCCCGATCCCCGAGGTGGACGAGGAGCGCGAGGAGGGTTCGGGCGGCGCCGAGGGCGCGGCCGGCGCCGAGGGCGCGGGCGGCTTCTTCGACTTCGAGCCCGAGCCGGAGGAGCTGCTCCGGCTGCTCGTCCCCCGCTACGCCGAGGCCGTCGTCTACCGGGCGCTGCTCGAGGCCTCGGTCTCCGAGCACACCGCCCGCCAGCGGGCGATGGCTGCCGCGACCGACAACGCCGAGGAGCTGATCACCACCTACCGGCGGGCGATGAACCGGGCCCGCCAGGACGCGATCACCACCGAGATCCTCGAGATCGTGAGCGGCGCCGAGGCGCTGCGCGCCAATTCCGAGGCCGCGGACGAGCGCGACGACTTTCTACGCAACGACCAACAGGAGCAGAGTGCATGACGACGACTGAGCAGCAAGCGGGGGAGAAGACGAGGGAGAACGGCCGGGTGGTCGTGATCTCCGGGCCCGTCGTCGACGTCGAGTTCCCGCCCCACGCGCTCCCCGCGATCAACACCGCCCTCGAGATCGACCTCGAGTTCGCCGGTGAGAAGATCCTCATCACCGCCGAGGTCGCCCAGCAGCTCGGCGAGGGCCGCGTGCGCTGCGTCTGTCTGAAGCCGACCGACGGCCTCACGCGGGGCGCCGTGGTGCGCAACCCCGGCCACGGCATCACCGTCCCCGTCGGCGACGCCGTGCTCGGCCACGTCTTCAACGTCATCGGCCAGCCGCTCGACACCGACGACATCGGCGAGATCGACGACCGCTGGGAGATCCACCGCGACCCGCCGCCGTTCGACGAGCTCGAGTCCTCGCGCGACATGTTCGAGACCGGGATCAAGGTCATCGATCTCCTCGAGCCCTACGTCCGAGGCGGCAAGATCGGCCTCTTCGGCGGCGCCGGCGTCGGAAAGACGGTGCTCATCCAGGAGATGATCCGCCGCGTCGCCACCCAGCACGGTGGCGTCTCGGTCTTCGCCGGCGTCGGCGAGCGCACCCGTGAGGGCACCGACCTGTGGCTCGAGATGCAGGAGTCGGGGGTCATCGAGAAGGCGGCCCTCGTCTACGGCCAGATGGACGAGCCGCCGGGCGTGCGCCTGCGCGTCGCGCTCTCCGCGCTCACCATGGCCGAGTACTTCCGCGACGTGAAGAACCAGGACGTGCTGCTGTTCGTCGACAACATCTTCCGCTTCGTGCAGGCGGGCTCGGAGGTCTCCACCCTCCTCGGGCGGATGCCCTCCGCCGTCGGCTACCAGCCGACGCTCGCCGACGAGATGGGCCAGCTGCAGGAGCGGATCACCTCCACCAAGGGGCGCTCGATCACCTCGCTGCAGGCCGTCTACGTCCCCGCCGACGACTACACCGACCCGGCGCCGTTCACGACCTTCACCCACCTCGACGCGACGACCGAGCTCTCCCGGCAGATAGCGGCCCTCGGCATCTACCCCGCCGTCGACCCGCTCTCCTCGACGAGCAACATCCTCGCCCCGGAGGTGGTCGGCGACGCCCACTACCGCTGCGCGACGGCGGTGAAGGAGATCCTGCAGCGCAACCGTGAGCTGCAGGACATCATCGCGATCCTCGGCCTCGACGAGCTCTCCGAGGAGGACCGGCTGACGGTCACCCGCGCCCGCAAGATCCAGCGCTTCCTCTCCCAGCCCTTCTTCGTCGCCGAGGTCTTCACCGGCCAGCCCGGGGTCTACGTGCCGATCGACGAGACCGTGCGCAGCTTCGAGGCGCTCGTCGGCGGCGACCTCGACGACCTCCCCGAGCAGGCCTTCCTGAACGTCGGGGGGGTCGACGAGGTGCACGCCAAGGCCAAGCAGCTCGCCGACAGCTGAGATGGGCACCCCCTTCCACGTCGAGCTGGTCACGCCCGAGCGGGTGCTCTTCTCGGGCGAGGCCGACGAGGTCTCGCTGCGCACCGACGTCGGCGAGATCGCCTTCCTCGCCCACCACGAGGACTTCGTTGGCGCCGTCGACATCTCGCTGTGCACGATCGACGAGCTCTCGTCCTCCGGAGAGGAGGCGACGCCCCGCCGCTGCGCGGTGCACGGCGGCTTCGTCTACGTCTCGGACAACGCGGTGACGATCCTCGCGGGCGTCGCCGAGCTCGGCGAGGAGATCGACGTCGAGCGGGCGCGCGCCGCGCTGCAGCGCGCCGAGCAGGAGGTCGCCTCCGGTGCCCCGGCGGCCGAGGGCCACGAGGCCGTCGAGGGTGAGGAGGGCGCCGCCGCGCTCTCGCCGACGATGCTCGCGCTGATGGCCCCCGACGCCCCCGAGGTCGCCCTCCGCCGCGCGCAGGTGCGTCTCGAGGCGGCCGGAGCGGCCCCGGCGGCGTAGCTTGGCCGAGCGGCGGCGCCTGCTCGTCGCCCTCGTGCTCGACGGCGCCGTCGCCGCCGAGATCGACGGCCTCCGCCGTGCCCTCGACAGCCGCGACCTCTCGCGGATCGCGCCGCACGTCACCCTCGTCCCCCCGCTGAACGTCCCAGTCGCTGCCGACGAGGCGGTGGAGGAGCACCTGCGGGCGGTCGCGAGGCGCTTCTCGCCCCTTCACCTCACCCTCGGGCCGCCGGCGAGCTTTCCGCCCGGCGTCCTCTACCTCGCCGTCGGCGCGCGCCCCGACGAGCTCGCCGAGCTCGCCGGGGCCCTCGCGAGCGGGCCGTTCGCACCCCCCGCCGGCCGCGCGCCGCGCCCTTTCGTCGCGCACGTCACGCTGCGCAGCGGTGCCCCCGCCGAGCTCGTGAGCGCCGGCGAGCGCCTCCTCGCGCCCTACGCGACGACCGCCCGGGTCGAGGCGCTCACCCTCCTCGAGCAGCACGTGGACGCCGCGCACCACCCCTGGCGGCGCGTCGGCGAGGTCCGTCTCGGCCGCCCGGCGGTGACCGGGAGGGGCGGGCGCGAGCTCGAGTTCCACGTCACCCACGTGCCCGCCGGCGGGACCGACGAGCCGGGCGAGCGCCTCGCCGTCTCGGTCACCGAGGCGGGGCGGGGCGTCGCCCGCGCCGTCCTCCTCGCGGCCGGCGGCGCCCTCTTGGTCACGGGCCTCGAGGTCGCCGAGGAGCACCGCGGCGAGGGCGTCGGGGGTCAGCTGCTCGGCTTCCTCGAGCGCCTCGCCGCCGAGCGCGCCGGCGCCGAGCTCGTCGTCGTCGATGCCCGGAGCCCGCAGTTCCTCGCACGCCACGGCTTTCACCCCGACCGCAGCGGGCTGTTCCGCCGCGGTGAGTCGCCGTCGGCCACCACCGCGCCGGCAGGCGGGGGAGACCGTGCCTAGGCCGCCTCGAGGACGACGGCGATCCCCTGCCCGACGCCGATGCACATCGTCGCCAGGCCGTAGCCGCTGCCGCGGCGGTGCAGCTGCCAGGCGAGCGAGGTGAGCAGCCGCGCCCCCGAGCAGCCGAGGGGGTGGCCGATCGCGATCGCGCCCCCCTGCGGGTTGACGATCGCGGGGTCGAGCTCGGGCCACTCGGCGAGGCAGGCGAGGGACTGCGCGGCGAAGGCCTCGTTGAGCTCGACGACGGCGAGGTCCCCCCAGCCGATCCCGGCCCGCTTGAGCGCCGTCTTCGCAGCCTCGACGGGGCCGATCCCGTAGTACTGCGGCTCCACCGCGGCGACGGCGCGCGCCGCGATGCGGGCGAGCGGCGCCCTGCCGGCCCGCTCCGCGCCGGCGGCGCTGCCGAGGAGGAGGGCCGCGGCCCCGTCGTTCAGCGGGGAGGCGTTCCCGGCGGTCACGGTGCCGCCCTCGCGAAAGACCGGGCGCAGCTGGCCGAGGCGCTCAAGGGTGCTGTCGGCGCGGATCGACTCGTCGCGGGCGAGCTCGCTGCCCGCGACGGGGACGACCTCGTCGGCGTAGGCGCCCGCCTCCCAGGCGGCGGCGGCGCGCTGGTGGCTGGCGAGGGCGAAGGCGTCCTGCTGGGCGCGCGACAGCCGGTACCGCTCGGCGAGCAGCTCGGCGCCCTCGCCGAGGGAGACCGTCCATTCGGCGGGCAGCCTCGGGTTCACCATCCTCCAGCCGAGGGTCGTCGAGTGGAGGGTGGCGTTGTCGCGCGGCAGGGGGTGCTCGGGCTTGAGGAGCACCCAGGGGGCCCTGCTCATCGACTCGACGCCCCCCGAGACGATGAGCTCGGCGTCTCCGGTCTCGACGGCGCGCGCCGCCTCGATGCTCGCCTCCATCCCCGAGCCGCAGAGCCGGGTCACCGTCGCGCCCGGCACGGAGGTCGGGAGGCCGGCGAGGAGGACCGCCATGCGGGCGACGTTGCGGTTGTCCTCGCCCGCGCCGTTGGCGTCGCCGAGGATCACGTCCTCGATCGCCGCGGGGTCGAGCTCGGGGCTGCGGGCGACGAGGGCGGCGAGCGCCGCGCCCGCGAGGTCGTCGGGGCGGACGCCGGAGAGGGCGCCGCCGACGCGGCCGATCGGGGTGCGGACGGCGTCGAGGATGAACGCCTCGGCCATGTCAGCTGCTCCCTTCGCGGGCGCCGCCCGCGGTGTTGAGGACGAAGACCTGCTCGACGCTGTCGTAGGGGACCTCGACGACGCGGCCGTCGGGGGCGGTCCCCGCCGGGTGGTGCTCGAGGTCCTTCACGAGCGAGGCGGCGACGGCGAAGACCGCGTCGGAGTCGAGGTAGCGGTCCCCGGAGGGGAAGAGGTGCGTGACGAGCTCGCGGTAGCCGGGGGCGGCGATCTTGAAGTGCAGGTGCGCAGGGCGGTACGGGTGGCGCCCCTGCGCGGCGAGCATCACGCCGACGGGGCCGTCCTGGGGGATGGGGTAGCTCGAGGGCACGACCGACCAGAACGAGAAGCGCCCCTCCGCGTCGGTGCGTAGCCGTGCCCGGAGCCGCGTCCCCTCGTCGCGCTGGGTGTCGTAGAAGCCCTCGGTGTCGGACTGCCAGGTGTCGACGAGGGCGCCGGCGACCGCCTCCCCCGCGGGCCCGCGCACCTCGCCGGCGAAGTGCAGCGGCGTCCCCTTGGCGCCCGCCGCGAGGTCGCTCCCCGAGGCGACCTCCGGCGCGCCGGCGACGAAGAAGGGGCCGAGGACGGTCGACTCGGTGAACTCCCCGCCCCCGCTGTTGAGGACGTTCACCAGGCTCGAGACCCCGAGGGTGTCCGAGAGGAGGATGAACTCCTGGCGCGTCGGGGTGCAGAACTGCCCGACGCGGGTGAGGAACTCGATCGCCGCCCCCCACTCCTCGTCGCTCGGCTGGACCTCGCCGACGAAGGCGTGCAGGTGGCGGACGAGCGCGTCGAAGATCTCCGCGAGGCGCGCGTCGCTCCCCCCGGTGACCTGGGCGCGCACCATCGCCGTGAGCTCCGCGATCCGCTGCTCGTCCACGGCGTCCATGCTCGCGCCACCGCCGCTCATCTCCCAACCCGCGCCTGCTCGAGGAGTGCGGCGACCGCCTCCGCCTCGCCGCCGGCCGCCGCGGCGCTGGCCGCACAGGGCGCGACGTCCTCCGCGCGTAGGCCGAGCTCCCCGAGGGAGCGGGGGGCCGCGAGCCGCGCCTGCAGCGCGAAGAGCGCCTCGCTGACACCGCCGGGGGGCACCCCGAGCGCTGCTGCGGCGCCGGCGAGGCGCGCCGCGCCGCGGCCCTCCTCGCAGGCCACGGCGTAGGGGAGGAGGGCGGCGTGCGTCGGGGAGTGGGGGAGGCCGTAGCTGCCGCCGAGGAGGTGGCAGAGGCGATGGTGGAGGCCCATCGTCGTCGCCGCCAGGCAGCGGCCGGCGAGCGCCGCGCCGAGCAGCGACTCCTCGACGCCGCCCGCGCCCTCCACCACGTCGGGCAGGAAGGCGGAGAGGAGCCGGATCGCCTCTGTCGCGTCCCGGTCGCTGAAGGGGCTCGCGTCGGGGGCGAGGAGCGCCCCGAAGGCGTGCGCGAGGGCGTTCAGGCCGCTCGTCGCGGCGAGGCGCGGCGGCATCGTCGCCGCGAGGTCGGCGTCGTAGAGGACGGCGCGCGGCAGCGCCCGCTCGTCGCGGCGCGTCGTCTTCACCCCATCGCGCCGCTCACCGACGACGGTGGTCATCTCCGAGCCGGAGAAGGTCGTCGGCACGGCGACGAGGGGGAGCCGCAAGCGCAGCGAGAGCGCCTTGCCGAGGCCGATCGCCGCGCCGCCGCCGATCGCGACGAGCGCCTGCGCGCCGCGCCGCGCCGCCTCGGCCTCGGCGCGCTCGGTGACCTCGACGGGGGTGTGCTCGACCGCCTCGCCGAAAGAGAAGCTGCCCCGCGGCCCAAGGCGTTCGAGGAGCGCTGCGCCGAGCGCCGCGTGGTGCGGTCCGCTGAGCACGCCGACCGCGCCGAGGCCGAGCTCGTCGAGGAGCTCGCCGAGCTCGGCGAGGCGTCCCCGCCCGAAGCGGAGGCGCTGCGCGTAGGTCACCGCGCCGAAGCGCAGCTCAGCGATCGCCGATCCCCCCGAGGTGCGCGGCGATCGCCGTGGCGAAGGCCTCGGGCTCCTCCAGGTGGACGATGTGCGGCGCCTCGAGGACGACGAAGCGCGCGCCGCTCACCGCCTCGGCGATGGCGAGCAGGCGCTCGGGCGGCGCGGCGAGGTCGCGCCGGCCAGCGAGGCAGGTGAGGGGGAGGTCGAGCTCGCCGAGGCGGGCGGCGACGTCGTGACCGCCGATCGCCCGCCAGCCGTCGGCGAAGGCGAAGGGGTCCATCGCGAGCAGCGCCTGGCGGGCTCGCTCGACGCCGGGGTGGTGGCGCCGCGAGAGCGCCTCGGGGGTGAACCAGCGGGTGAGGGTCTCGTCGAGGACGCCGGCCATGCCGCGCTCGGCCGCCGCGGCGCGCGCCGCCATCGTGGCCGGGTCGGCGGCGGCGCCGCTACAGGCGACGAGCAGCGAGCGGACGCGCGCCGGGTGGTCGAGCGCGAGGTGGAGGCCGACCATCGCCCCCATCGAGACCCCGACGACGTCGAGGCGGCCGGGGCACTGCGCGAGCACGTCGTCGGCGAGATCGGCCATCGTCATCCCCGGGCGTCGCTCGCGCCCGCCGTGACCGAGGAGGTCGGGCGCCACCGCGTCGTGCAGCCCGAGGAGGGAGAAGGTGCTCCCGTTCAGCCCGACAGGATGGAGGAGCACGAGCGTCACGGCGTCGTCGTCGGCCATCGCGTCGCTCCTTGTCGGCCCGCGCGCGGCGCGCCGTTCGGCCACCGGCTCCTCAGGCGAGAAGGCTGCCGTTCGCCGCCGCCTCGACGTGGTCGATGAGGCGGAACTGCTTCAGCTTCTCGAGGCGGTGGTGCGCCTGCACGATGCGCACCGTCCCGGTCTGGGAGCGGACCACGAGGGAGTGCGTCGTCACCCCGGTGCTCGTGTAGCGCACGCCGCGCAGCAGCTCCCCGTCGGTCACCCCGGTGGCGGCGAAGAAGCAGTTGTCGCCGCCCACGAGGTCGTCGGTCGTGAGCACGCGGTCGAGGTCGAAGCCAGCGTCGACCGCCCGCTGCCGTTCGTCGTCGTCGCGCGGCCAGAGGCGCCCCTGGATCTCCCCGCCCATGCCCTTCAGGGCGGCGGCGGCGATCACCCCCTCGGGGGTCCCGCCGACGCCGAAGAGGATGTCGGCCCCCGAGTCCGGCCACGCCGTCGAGATCGCGCCGGCGACGTCGCCGTCGGTGATCAGCAGGATGCGGGCACCGGCGGAGCGGAGCTGCTCGATGATCTCCGCGTGGCGGGGGCGGTCGAGGACGATCGCCGTGAGCTCGCTGATCGAGGAGCCCTTCGCCGCGGCGACGGCGCGCAGGTTCTCGGCGATCGTCGCGTCGATCGAGACCCTGCCGACGGACTCCGGTCCGACGGCCAGCTTCTCCATGTAGACGCACGGCCCGGGGTCGAACATCGACCCCCGCTCGGCGAGCGCGACGACCGAAAGGGCGCCGCCGCGGCCGTAGGCGGTGGGGGTCGTGCCGTCGATCGGGTCGACGGCGATGTCGACCTCGGGCGGGGTCCCCGACCCGATGCGCTCCCCGTTGTAGAGCATCGGGGCCTCGTCCTTCTCCCCCTCGCCGATCACGACGATGCCGTCGACGGAGACGGTCTGGAAGACGAACCGCATCGCGTCCACCGCCGCCCCGTCGGCCCCGATCTTGTCGCCCCGCCCCACCCACCGGCTCGCGGCGATCGCAGCGGCCTCGGTGACCCGCACGATCTCCATGGCGAGGTTGCGGTCCGGCGCCCTCCGCTCGCTGTCCATGGGCCGACGTTACCGCTCGGCGCGCCACCCTCACCGGGTAGGGCGCGCGTTGTACCGTTCCGTGATGGATCACCTGCGCGTGCGGCCGGCGGGGCCCCTCTCCGGCACCGTCGAGCTGCAGGGCGCGAAGAACTCCGCCCTCAAGCTGATGGCGGCGACGCTGCTCACCTCCGGTCGCTCGATCCTCGAGCGGGTCCCGGAGATCACCGACGTGGCGATCATGGGCGAGGTCCTCGAGTCGATCGGCGCGACGGTGAGCCGCGAGCCGTCGGGGGCGCTCGCGATCGACACCCCCGAGGTCCTCGTCCCCGTCGCCCCCTACGAGCTCGTCGAGCAGATGCGGGCCTCCTTCGTCGTCCTCGGCCCGCTGCTCGCGCGCCACGGCTCGGCGCGCGTCTCGCTGCCGGGCGGCGACGACTTCGGCTCGCGCCCGATCGACATCCACCTGCGCGGCCTCACCGAGCTCGGCGTCGAGTTCACGACCGAGCACGGCTACGTCGAGGGGCGCTGTGACGGCCTCGTCGGCACCCGCATCGTCCTCGAGTTCCCGAGCCACACCGCGACCGACAACCTGCTCATGGCCGCCTGCCTGGCGAAGGGCACGACGGTGATCGAGAACGCGGCCCGTGAGCCCGAGGTGCTCGACCTCGCCACCTTCCTCGGCGAGATGGGGGCGCGCATCAGCGGCGCGGGGACGAGCCGCCTCGAGATCGAGGGGGTGAGCGAGCTCTCCCCGGCCCGCCACGAGACGCTGCCCGACCGCGTCGAGGCCGCCACCTTCCTCGCCGCGGTCGGCCTCACCGGCGGCGAGCTCTACCTCCCCGACGCACGCGTCGAGCAGATGGACATGCTCTTGGAGAAGCTCGCCGCGATGGGGATGACGATCGACCCCTCGCCAGCGGGGGTGCGGGCGTCGTCCTCGGGGCGTCTCTCGGCGGTCGACGTCGCGACCCTCCCCTACCCGGGGGTGGCGACCGACTACAAGCCGCTGCTCGTGACGATGCTCTCGGTCGCCTCAGGGGTGGCGATCGTGAGCGAGAACGTCTTCGCCGGCCGCTTCCGCTACGTCGACGAGCTGCGGCGGATGGGCGCCGACATCCGCACTGAGGGCCACCACGCTGTGGTGCGCGGCGTCGAGCGCCTCTCGGGAGCGCCGGTGCGGGCCCCGGACATCCGCGCCGGCGCGGCGCTCGTCCTCGCCGGCCTCGTCGCCGAGGGGGAGACCCTCGTCGGCGCCGTCGAGCACATCGACCGCGGCTACGAGGACTTCGTCGGCAAGCTCGCCCGCCTCGGCGCGGACATCGAGCGGGTCGTCGAGCACGCCCCGGGCCGCGCCCCGCTGTAGCGGCGATGCAGCCCGGCCTTCCCGAGCCCGTCGCGGGGGCCGTCACCCCCGGCCCCCACCTCGTCCTCCCCGGCGAGGCGCGCCTCGGCCCGGAGAGCTGGCGGAACCTCGACGACGACCCCCGCTGGTTCGAACGGGCGGTCTTCTACGAGCTGCTGCCGCGGGGCTTCTTCGACTCCAACGGCGACGGCGTCGGCGACCTCGACGGGATCGTCGAGAAGCTCGACTACCTCGCCTGGCTCGGGGTCGACTGCCTGTGGCTGCTGCCCTTCTACCCCTCGCCGCTGCGCGACGGCGGCTACGACGTCGCCGACTACCTGCAGGTGGCACCGGAGTGCGGGAGCGCCGAGGGGCTGCGACGCCTCATCGAGGAGGCGCACCGCCGCGGCGTGCGGGTGATCTCGGACTTCGTCATCAACCACACGAGCGACCAACACCCGTGGTTCGTCGAGTCGCGCAGCTCGCGCGACAACCCCAAGCACGACTGGTACGTGTGGGCCGACGACGACCTCGCCTACCGCGACGTGCGGGTCATCTTCCCCGACGCCGAGGCCTCGAACTGGACCTACGACCCGCTCCGCCAGCAGTTCTACTGGCACCGCTTCTTCCATCACCAGCCCGACCTCAACTACGAGAACCCGGCGGTACAGGAGGCAATGCTCGACGTCCTCCGCTTCTGGCTCGACCTCGGCCTCGACGGCTTCCGCCTCGACGCCGCCGCCTACCTCTTCCAGCGGGAGGGGACCTCGGGGGAGAACCTCCCCGAGACGCACGCCTTCTTGAAGCGCCTCCGCCACGAGATCGACCGCGAGTACCCGAACCGCGTGCTGCTTGCCGAGGTCAACCAGTGGCCGACCGACGTCGTCGACTACTTCGGGGACGGCGACGAGTGCCAGATGTGCTTCCACTTCCCGCTGATGCCCCGGATGTTCATGGCCGTGCGGCGCGAGCAGCGCTTCCCGATCACCGAGACCCTCGCCCAGACGCCGCCGATCCCCGACGGCTGCCAGTGGGGCATCTTCCTCCGCAACCACGACGAGCTGACCCTCGAGATGGTCACCGACGACGAGCGCGACTACATGTACACCGAGTACGCCCGCGACCCGCGCATGCGCCGCAACCTCGGGATCCGCCGCCGCCTCGCGCCCCTCGTCGAGAACGACCGCCGCGTCGCCGAGCTGCTGCACGCATTGCTGCTCTCGCTGCCCGGTGCCCCGGTCCTCTACTACGGGGACGAGATCCTGATGGGCGACAACATCTACCTGGGCGACCGCGACTCGGTGCGCACCCCGATGCAGTGGTCGCCGGACCGCAACGGCGGCTTCTCCCAGGGCGACTTCGCGCAGCTCGTCCTCCCGCCGCTCATGGACCCCGTCTACGGCTACCAGGCGGTGAACGTCGAGGCGGGGCTGCGCGACTCCTCCTCGTTCCTCCACTGGCTGCAGCGGATGCTGGCGGTGCGCCGCCAGTACCCGGTCTTCGCCCGCGGCGGGATCGAGGTCCTCCCCGCCGACAACCCCTCGGTGCTCGCCTACCTCCGCCACTTCGAGGACGACCAGGGGAGCCACAGCGTCTGCTGCGTGAACAACCTCTCGCGCTTCGCGCAGTCCGCCGAGATCGGCCTCGGCCGCTTCGAGCGGGCGGTGCCCATCGAGCTGATCGGGAGGGCGAGTTTCCCCGCGGTGTCGGGCGGGGGCTACCCCGTGACCCTCGGCCCCTACGGTTTCTACTGGTTGGAGATCGGGGGACGGGGATGACGCTCGACGCGGCGACGCTCTTCTCCCTCGTGCCCGGCTACCTCGAGCGCCAGAGCTGGTACGCGCTCGCCGTCGCGGGGGACCCGCCGGCGCCGCTCGAGCTCGAGTCGGTGGAGCTGTTGCGCGACGGCGAGCCGGGGCTCGCCCGGCTGCTGCTGCGCCGCGGCGAGCGGTGGCTCTTGCAGCTCGTCGGGTGGCGGCCGGCGACGGGCTTCGCCGGGGTGCTGCGCAACGAGGACCGCTCCCTCATGGGCTCGGCGGACGACGAGGGGACGACGGTGATCGTCTACGACGCGCTCGCGGACGACGCCCTGATGCGCTTCGTCCTCGAGCGGGCGAGCGGCGGCAAGGTGGAGGGCCACCTCGTGCGCCCCCTCGCGACCCTCGTCAGCCACGCCAGCCTCGTCTTCGACGAGAAGGTCTTCATGAAGTGCTACCGGGTCCTCGAGCGTGGCCCGCGCCCCGAGGTGGAGGTCCTCTTCCGCCTCGACGAGGCCGGCTTCAACGCCCTCGCCGCACCCCTCGGTCGTTGGCGCGAGGGGGACTTCGACCTCGCGCTCGTCCGCGAGTTCCTCCCCTCCGCCCTCGAGGGGCGTCTGCTCGCGCTCACGTCGCTGCGCGACCTGCTCGCCCACGCCTCCCTCGGCGAGGAGGCGGAGGGGGAGTTCAGCGGTGGGGTCGACCTCGACAACGCCGAGCGCGCCGCCGCCTCGGCCGGCGGGGACTTCGCCTCGGAGATGCGCCGCCTCGGCGAGACCACGGCACGGCTGCACGTCGCGATGGCGACCGCCTTCGGCCGCCGGGAGCTCACCGCGCAGGCCCTCCCGCCCTCCTTCGAGCGCCCCGCCGGCCTCGCGCTCGGCGAGGAGATCCAGCTGCACGGCGACTTCCACCTCCGCCGGGTGATGCGCGGCGAGACGGGGTGGCTCGTCACCGGCTTCGGGGACGACCCCCTCTACAACGAGTCCGGCGGGGCGCCCTCCTCGGCGCTGCGGCGGGGCTCGTGCCTCGAGGATCTCGCGGACATGACCTTCGCCCTGCGGCGGGTGAGCCTGGAGGCGCTCGCGCAGCGCCCGGAGCGGGAGGCGCCGCTCGCCGGAGCGCTCGCCGCCGCCTGGATGCGCCGCAACTGCGGCGCCTTCCTCGGGGGCTACCTCGCCGACGCAGGCGTCAGCCCGCTCCTCCCACCCGACCAGCGCTTCCGCGACCAGCTGCTCTACGCCTACGAGCAGGTGCGGGAGCGGCGCTACGAAGCGACGTCGGCGGGCGCCTGAGCCATCTGCGCGATCGCGGTGCTGAGCTCCACCGCGGCACGCTCGGGCGCGACGACGTTGATGTAGACGCCGGTGCCGAGCTCGAAGCCGGCGCGCGTCGTCAGCTTCGGGAGGATGTGCACGTGCCAGTGGTAGGGGGCGCCGGCCCGGTACGGGGCGGCGTGGAAGACGACGTTGTAGGCGACGTCGCCGAGGTTGGCCTTCAGTGCGGCGAGGGAGGTGCGCACCGCCATCGAGACGCCCGCCAGGTCGGCCGGGCCGGCGTGGTGGAGGTGCGGCTCGTGGTTGCGCGGCACGATCAGCAGCTCGTAGGGGGTGCCCGACCAAAAGGGGGCGAAGGTCACCGCCGTCGGCGTCGCGTGCACGAGGCGGTAGCCGGCGCGCTCCTCGGAGGCGGTCGCGGTGCAGAGCAGGCAGCCGCCGGCGAAGCGGGTGAAGCTCCCCTGCTCGTCGACGAGCTCGCGGGGCACGAAGGGGATGCCGAGGAGCTGGCCGTGGGGGTGCTCGAGGGAGGCCCCCGCCTCGCGCCCGGAGTTCACGATGACCTGGGAGTAGCGCAGCCCGGGGGTGCTCTGGTGCTCCTCGACGCGGTCGCGGATCGCCGACATCACGAGGACGCACTGCTCGTCGGAGAAGTCGCCCCAGGAGAGCTCGTGGTCGGGCGAGAAGACGAGCACCTCGTGGATGCCGCTCGCCGGCGCCTCGGTGAAGACCGGCCCGCGGTGGTCGACGACGAAGGGCTGCGAGCCTTCGAAGGCGGGGTAGCGGTTGGGGACGACGCGCACGAGCCAACTCCCCTCGCTCCCGTAGGTCTCGAGCGCCGGTGGCGTCTCACCCTCGTTGCCGGGGCAGAAGGGGCATTCGTCGCGGTTCTCGGCGGGGAGCTCGATGCGCGGCAGGAAGGCGGCGGTGCGTGCGATGCGGTCGGTCGAGACGGCGACCCATCGGCCCGAGAGCGGGTCGAGGCGGAGTTGGTTCACTGAGCTCCCAGATCCCGTTTCGATCGCCGCCTCACGTGCACTTACGGTAGTACCCCTATGCCAGAAAGGCGCGTCAGCCATCGGTGACGTCTGGTACGACGTGCTCCTCGCGGTGCACGTGGCCGCCGCCGTCACCGGATTCGGCGCGATCGCCGCAACGGGGGCTTTCGCGCACGAGGCGCGCACGAGCGAGGCGCCCTTTCACTCCAGGGCCCTCGCCCGCTACTTCCGACCCGGTCACAACCTCGCGGCGCGCGCGATCTACCTCGTCCCCGTCGCGGGGGGCGGTCTGCTCGCGCTCGGCCACGGCGGGGGCGTCGGCGCCGCCTGGCCGTGGATCGGGCTCGCGCTGTGGGTCCTCGCCGTCTCGGTCGCGACGAGCACCCTGTGGCCCGCTGAGGCGGAGCTGCAACGGCTGCTGCTGCAGGGTCCCGAGGGCGAGGCGGCGGTGCTGCTCGGGCCGGCGCGCCGCCTCGAGCGCTCGGCGGCGGTGTGCAGCGTGCTCTTCGTCGCCGCGCTCGCGGTGATGGTCGTCCAGCCGCGCTGAGCGGGCGCGCCCGCGCCGGTGGGCACGGGCACCTCCGGTACCCTCGGGTCTCGTGCCCGAGCATCGACCGGCCCGTCGACCGGCGCGCCCGGCGGCACCCGCGACCGGCCCCGCCCGTCGGCAGGCCCCCCGCCGCCGGCAGCGCCTCGCCCGCACGCTCACGCTCGTCTTCGCGGTCGCGCTCGTCGCCGCGCTGGCGCTCGTGCTGCCGAGGCTGCACCACGAGCCGAAGGCGGGGGGAGTCGCGGTGACGGCCTCCCGGCCGCACTTCACCGCGGGCGTCGTGAGCTGCACCTTCACCGACGGTGCGCGCAGGACGGCGAACTACCTCACCGGGGTGAGCACCGCGGGGCGGGTCATCCCGACCGAGATCCGCTACCCGACGACCTCGGGGAGCCCCGGTCTCGCCGAGACAGCGGGCGCGCACCCGGCGATCCGTCACGGCCCCTATCCGCTGATCGTCTTCGCCGAGGGCTACGCGGTGACGCCGGCGACCTACGCGAAGCTCCTCGACCGCTGGGTGCGCGCCGGCTTCGTCGTCGCCGCACCGCGTTTCCCCGACACCGACGCCGCCGCCGTCGCCGCCCAGCACAACGTCGACACCGAGGGCGACGACGTGAACCAGCCCGCCGACACGGGCTTCGTGACCCGCACCATCGAGGCCGAGGCGAGCGAACCGGCGAGCGCCTGCGGGGTCCTGCACCGCCTGCTCATCCCCAACGAGGTGGCGCTCGCCGGGCAGTCCGACGGCGCCGAGACCGTCGCCGGCCTCGCCTACGACGCCCACTACGCGGAGGCCGGCCTGCACTTCACCGCCGTCGTCGCCCTCTCGGGACAGGCCTTCGGCGCCGAGTCGAGCAGCGGCCCCGACCCCTACCTCGCGGGCCCGCCGCTGCTCGTCACCCAGAGCGCGACCGACACCTGCAACCCGCCGCAACTCTCCACCCAGCTCTACTCGCTCGTCCACCAGAGCGCGAAATGGTTCCTCGAGCTGCGCTCGGCCTACCACCTGCCCCCCTACTCGGGGAGCGACCCGACGGCCTTTTCCGCGGTGGCCTCGGTGACGACCCGCTTCTTCTCCCTCGAGTTCGCGCACGGCACCCCCGGCCAGGGCTTCCTCGCGTACGGCGACCGCTCCCCCCCGGTCGCGACGCTCTCGACCGGCGCCTCGCCGCCGACCATCAAGCCGCTGACGGGGAGCGCCGCGAGCTGCTACCTCCATTACTGAGCCGATGACGTCGCTCTGCTACCTCGACCACGCGGCGACCACGCCGCTTCACCCCGAGGCGCTCGCCGCGATGCTCCCCTTCCTCGGCGCCGAGTTCGCCAACCCCTCGAGCAGCCACCGCGCCGCCCGGCAGGTCCGCAGCGCAGTCGACGAGGCGCGCGAGCAGCTCGCCGAGCTCTTCGGCTGTGCCGCGTCGGAGGTGGTCTTCACCTCGGGCGGCACCGAGGCGGACAACCTCGCGGTGAAGGGCGCCGCGGCGGCCCGCGCCGGGGCGGTCGTCGTGAGCGCGGTCGAGCACCACGCGGTGCTCGGCGCCGCGGCCCGCGTCGGCGCCACGACGGCACCCGTCGACGGCGACGGCCTCGTCGACCCCGCCGAGGTCGCCGCCCTCCTCGGCCCCGACGGCGTGCTGTGCTCGGTGATGGCGGTGAACAACGAGACCGGGGTCGTCCAGCCGGTCGCCGACGTGGCCGAGGCGGTGCATGACCGCGCGCCGCGGGCGCTCGTCCACTGCGACGCGGTGCAGGCCTTCCCGCTGCTCCCGCTGCAGCGGCTCGGCGCCCCCGACCTCGTCAGCTTCTCGGCCCACAAGTTCGGCGGACCGAAGGGCGTTGGCGTGCTCGTCGTGCGCGAGGGGGCCCGTGAGCGCCTCCGCCCGCTCATCGACGGCGGCAGCCAGGAGGACTCGCTGCGCGCCGGGACCGAGAACGTCGCGGGCATCGTCGGGATGGCCGTGGCGGCGCGCCTCGCGGCGGCGACCGCCGCGCCGGCGGCGCTCGCGGCGCTTCGCGACGACCTCGGTGCCGCGGTGCGCGGCACGGTCGCGGGTGTCACCGAGACCGGCAGCCAGGTGGAGCGCGTCGCCTCGATCTGCCACCTCGTCTTCGCCGACGCGGAGGCCGAGGAGCTGCTGCTGCTGCTCGACGAGGAGGGGGTCGCGGCCTCCGCGGGGGCGGCCTGCGCGGCGGGCGCGATCGAGGCGAGCCACGTGTTGCTCGCGATGGGGCGCTCCACCGAGGAGGCGCGCCGGGCGGTGCGCTTCAGCCTCGGCGCGGCGACGACGCGGGCCGACATCGAGCGCGCCGCCGCCGCCGTCGGCCGCGCGCACCGCCGTCTCACCCGCGGTGTCGGCGCGGCGGGGGAGAATTGAGCGATGCGGGTGCTCGTGGCGATGTCCGGTGGGGTCGACTCCTCCCTCGCCGCGGCGCGCCTCGTCGAGGAGGGCCACGACGTCGTCGGCGCGACCTTGAAGCTGTGGGGCGGCGCGGGTGACTCGGGCTGCTGCTCGCTCGCCGACGTCATCGACGCCCGCCGCGTCGCCGACCACCTCGGGATCGCGCACCACGTCTTCAACTACGAGGAGCTCTTCGAGCGCGAGGTCGTCGCGCCCTACGTCGCCGCGCACGCTGAGGGCCGGACGCCGAACCCCTGCGTCGAGTGCAACCGCAGCCTGAAGTTCGGGGCGCTCGAGGCCCGCGCCGAGCGCCTCGGCTTCGACGCGGTGGCCACCGGTCACCACGCCCGGGTCGAGCACGGCGCCGGCGCACCGGCGCTGCGGCGGGGGGTCGACCGGGCCAAGGACCAGTCCTACGTGCTCGCCGTCCTCGGCGCCGAGCAGCTCGCAAGGGCGCGCTTCCCGATCGGGGAGCTCACCAAGGCCGAGGTGCGCAGCGAGGCGCGCCGGCGGGCGCTGCGCACCGCCGACAAGCCCGACAGTCAGGACGTCTGCTTCATCTCCGCGACCCTCGGTGGTCGCAGCTCCTTCCTCGGGGGACGGATCCCGCTGCACGCAGCGGCCGTCGTCTCGAGCAGCGGTGAGGCGCTCGGCGAGGTCGCGGAGATTGAGCTCCTCACCGTCGGCCAGCGCCGCGGCGTCGGCGTCGCGACCGGGGAGCGCCGCTACGTGCTCGAACTCGACGTGGCGGCGCGACGGGTGACCCTCGGCACCCCCGACGAGCTGCAGGCGAGCGTGCTCGGCCTCGAGCGCCGGAGCTGGACCGGCGAGGAGCTCCCCCCCGGAGCCGCCGTCGAGGTGCAGGCGAGCGCGCACGGCGCCACCCGCCCGGCGCGGCTCACCGGCGAGGGGCTGGCCTTCGACGAGCCGGTCCGGCGGGTCGCGCCCGGCCAGCTGGTCGCCCTCTACCAGGGAGACCGCGTCGTGGGCTCCGGCATTGCCGGGCAGGCGCCGGGGTGAGCGCGACAGCCGACGACGAGGAGGTCGCGGCGAGGCTGAAGAGCCTGCGGGACCTCGTCGCCTACCACGCCGCCCGCTACCACCGCGACGACGACCCCGAGATCGCCGACGCCGAGTACGACGCGCTCGTCCGCGAGCTCGTCGCCCTCGAGGAGGCCAACCCCGCGCTCGTGATGGCCGACTCGCCGAGCGCGCAGGTGGGCGCGGCCCCCTCGTCGCTGTTCGCACCGGTGGTGCACCGGGTGCCGATGATGAGCCTCGACAACGTCTTCTCCCCCGACGAGCTCCTGCAGTGGGGTCAGCGACTGGAGCGCGTCATCGAGCGCTCCGGCGCCCCCGCCTCGCCGCTGCGCTTCGTCGGGGAGCCGAAGATCGACGGCCTGGCGATATCGCTCCGCTACGAGGCGGGGGCGCTCGTCTCGGCGGCGACGCGCGGCGACGGGCGCGTCGGCGAGGACGTCACCGACAACGTGCGCACGATCGCCTCGGTCCCCGCGCACCTCGCCCTCACGGCCGAGGAGTGTCCCGACGTCCTCGAGGTGCGCGGCGAGGTCTACCTCCCGATCTCGGCCTTCGAGGAGCTGAACCGCCGACAGGCCGAGGCGGGCCTGCGGCTGTTCGTCAACCCCCGCAACTCCGCCGCCGGCTCGCTCCGCCAGAAGGACCCCTCGGTGACCGCCTCCCGGCCCCTCGGCTTCTTCGCCTACCAGTTGGGCGAGCACTCCGGTGGGGCCGGCGGCCCGGACGGCGCGGCGCTCTCCAGCCACCACGAGAGCCTCGAGCTCCTCAGACGCTGCGGCTTCCAGGTGAACGACCTCGTGCGCGTCTTCGACGGCCTGGAGGGGGTCGCCGCCTTCTGCGAGGGCCTCGAGGAGCGCCGGCACGACCTCGACTACGAGATCGACGGCGCGGTGGTGAAGCTCGACGACCTCGCGCTGCGGCGCGCCGCGGGTGCCACCAGCCACGCCCCGCGCTGGGCGATCGCCTACAAGTTCCCCCCCGAGGAGCGCACCACCCTGCTCGAGGAGATCATGGTCTCGATCGGGCGCACCGGGCGGGCGACGCCCTTCGCGCGCATGACCCCCGTCTTCGTCGGCGGCTCGACCGTCGGGCTGGCGAGCCTGCACAACGAGGACCAGGTGCACCTGAAGGACGTGCGCCCCGGCGACACCGTGATCGTGAGGAAGGCGGGCGACGTCATCCCCGAGGTCGTCGCCCCCGTCCTCGCGCAGCGCCCGAAGGCGAGCCGCCCCTGGCGCTTCCCGTCGACCTGCCCGGCCTGCGGCGCCGAGCTCGTTCGCCTGGAGGGCGAGAGCGACACCTACTGCGTGAACGCCGAGTGCCCCGCGCAGCGGGTGCAACGCATCGTGCACTTCGCCTCGCGGGGGGCGATGGACATCGAGGGCCTCGGGGAGAGCCGCGTCGAGCTCTTCGTCACCGGCGCGTTGGTGCGCGACGTCGCCGACCTCTACCTCCTCGAGCAGGCGACGGTGCAGGGCCTCGAGGGCTTCGCCGAGCTCTCGGCGCGCAACCTCCTTGAGGCGATCGAGCGCTCCAAGCAGCGGGGCCTCGCCCGCCTGCTCGTCGCGCTCTCCATCCGCCACGTCGGCCCGACCGTCGCCGCCGCGCTGGCGGGTGAGTTCGCCGACCTCGACGAGCTGCGCGCCGCGCCCCTCGAGCGGCTCGCGGCGATCGAGGGCGTCGGCGGGATCATCGCCGCGAGCGTCGTCGCCTTCTTCGCCGAGGAGCCGAACCAGCTCGTCGTCGAGAGGCTCGCCGCGGCGGGGGTCTCCCTCGCCGCGGACCGCCCAGAGGACTCGGGGCGCGTCGCGAAGGTGCTCGCCGGCAAGTCGATCGTGGTGAGCGGAAGCCTCGAGGGCTTCAGCCGCGAGGAGGCGGAGGCGGCGATCACGGGCAGGGGCGGCAAGTCGCCGGGCTCGGTCTCGGCGCGCACCTACGCGCTCGTCGTCGGTGCCGACCCCGGAGCCGCGAAGCTCACCAAGGCCGAGGCGCTAGGGATCCCGATCCTCGACGAGGCCGCGTTCCTCGCACTGCTCGAGCACGGGGAGCTGCCCGGAGGGGGCTGAACGCCCCGCTCTGTGCAACAAGAGTAACGCCTATCACTTTGTCCACAGCCCCGCGGTAGCATTGCGGCGGCCTATGTCGACCATCACGGACCAGCTCGGCCGGGTCCTCGCCGGCCGCTACCGCCTAGACGGCGCGCTCGGCACGGGAGCCTCGGCGCACGTCTACCGGGCGACCGACCTTCGTCTCGGGCGCGTCGTGGCGCTGAAGCTCCTCCATCCCGGGCTCGGTGGCGACGAGGCCTTCCTCCGCCGCTTCCGCGCCGAGGCGCAGGCCGTCGCGGCGCTGAGCCACGCCAACCTCGTCCGTCTCTACGACTGGGGGTGGGAGGAGGGCGAGCCCTTCCTCGTGCTCGAGTACCTCCCCGGCGGCAGCCTCCGTGACCTCCTCGACGACGGCCTGCTGCTCAGCCCCGCCCAGGCGGCCGAGGTGGGCGCCGCGGCGGCGCGCGGCCTCGCGCACGCGCACCGCCGGGGCCTCGTGCACCGCGACGTGAAGCCCGCCAACCTCCTCTTCGACGAGGAGGGGGTCGTCCGGGTCGCCGACTTCGGCCTCGCCCGCGCCCTCGCCGACGCGGCGTGGACCGAGCCCGCCGGCGCGGTGCTCGGCACCGCCCGCTACGCCTCCTCGGAGCAGGCCGAGGGCAAGGCGCTCGACGGCCGCTCGGACGTCTACTCGCTCGCCCTCGTCCTCTACGAGGCGGTCACCGGCGACGTCCCCTTTCGCGGCGACAGCACCCTCGGCACGTTGCGCGCCCGCGTCGGCGCGCGCCTCCCCCCGGCGGCCGGCCTCGGCCCCCTCTACCCCCTGCTCGCGCAGGCGACGATCTCGGACCCGCTCGCCCGCCTCGACGCGGCCGAGCTCGCGGTGGAGTTCGACACCCTGCTCATCGGCCTCGGCCGGCCGCCGCGGCTGCCGGTCCGCGAGGCGACCACGACGAGCGCGCTGCCGCGGCCGGCGCGGCTGCACGCCCCCGCGACGGGCACACTCACGGGGGTCGGGCCCCGTCCCGTGCTCTACGACCTCGACGACCGCACCGAGCACGGCTTCGCGCCCGCCGCGGGTCGCGGCGGCGCGGAGCCCGCCCTCCGCCACCGCCACTGGGGGCGGCGGGCGCTCGCCCTCGTCGTGGCGCTCGCGCTGCTCGCCGGCGGTGCCTTCTTCGTGCGCCGCGACGTGCTCTACAACCACGTCGTCCCCGCCCTCGCCGGCCTCCCGCTCCCCGCGGCCACGACCCGCGCGACGAGCGCGGGGCTCCGTCTGCACGTCACCGGCAAGGCGTACTCGCCGACGGTCGCCGCCGGCGAGGTGCTCTCGCTGCGGCCGGGTGCGGGGGCGCGCCTCGGCAAGGGGGCGGTCGTCGACGTCGCCCTCTCGGCGGGGCCCCGCCCCGTCGCCGTCCCGCTCGTCGAGTCCAAGCCGGCCGCCACCGCCGAGCAGGCGGTGACCGCCGCTCACTTCGTGCCGGTGGTCGCACACGCGTACTCCGAGACGGTGACGAAGGGCATCGTCATCGTGCAGAGCCCCGCCAAGGGGAGCCGCGTCCCGGGCCACAGCGTCCGTCTCGTCGTCTCCCTCGGCCCGAGCCCGCGCACCATCCCCCAGCTCGGCGGTGACACCTGGGCGGCGGCCAAGCAGGCGCTCACGGCACTGCGCCTCGTGCCGGTGATGAGCCGCGACTACTCCTCGACGGTGGCGCGCAACGAGGTGATCTCGACCACGCCGGCGGAGGGGAGCGGCGGGGTGCCCGTCGGCGCCACCGTGCAGGTGCTCGTGAGCAAGGGGCCGCAGCTCGTCACGGTCCCCCCGGTCGTCGGCGACTCCATCTCCGACGCGGTGGCCACGCTGCAGGCCGCGGGCCTGAACGTCAACGAGGTCGTCGGACCGCCCTTCGCGACCCAGGCGACGACCACCGACCCGGCGCCGGGGAGCCAGGTCAACCCGGGGAGCGCGATCACCCTCTACGCCGCCTGAGCGCTCAGGCGGTGATCTCCCGCACCGCGTCGGCGAGCGCCTGCTGGCGCTCGTTCGGCGGCGTCGCCTGGTAGGTGAGGAGCTTGGTCATGTCCCCCTCGACCCGTACCTTGCCGGCCATGAAGGCGCTCATCGCCGCCTCCGCGTCCTGGTCGACGAGGACCCGCTTGGCCGTCTCGTAGTCGAGCAGCACGCGCACGTCGGCGCGCTCGAGGTGGCCGAGGTCGATGTCGAGGGCGCCGGAGGTGGTGTCGAGGTGGGCGTCGAGGGTCCCCTCGCCGAAGGGGACCTCCTCGACGACGAGGTTCATCTGCAGCGTCACCGTCGCCGGCTCCTCGCCGGCGTCTGCCTGCAGCGCCTTCGCAGCGGCGATCCATTCCAGGCTCAAGAACACGTAGCGCGCCACCGTCGTCCCCGTTTCCTCGCGTCCAGACCGACACTAACGGCGCCCGGCGCCCCGACCCGGGCTGGGTAGATTGAGCAGATGGTGGCCGAGGGCGACGAGGACGAGGCGAGCCGCGCCTTCTCGGCGACGAACGGAGTCGACGGCGTCCTCGTGCTGCACGGCTTCACCGGCTCTCCCCGCTCGATGCGCCCCCTCGCCGAGGCCTTCGCGAACGCGGGCTTCCGCGTCGAGCTGCCGGTCCTCCCCGGCCACGGGACGACCCCCGCGGAGCTCGCCGAGACGAGCTATTCAGACTGGGTGCAGGCCGCCGACGAGGAGTTCCTCGCCCTCGCCTCGGCGTGTGAGCGGGTGATCGTCGCCGGCCTCTCGATGGGGGGCGCGCTCGCCTGCGAGCTCGCCGCCCGCCACCCCGAGGTCGCCGGGATCATCCTCGTCAACCCCTTCGTCGAGCCCCCGGCGGCGAGCTTCCTCGCCCTCCTCGGCCAGGCGCTCGCCACCGGGCAGCGGTCGTTCCCGAGCATCGGCTCGGACATCGCCCGTGCGGGCCCCTCCGGTGGCGGCTACGACGAGACCCCCATCGCCCCGCTCCTCTCTCTGGCCGAGGCGCTGCAGGACTTCGCCGGCCGCCTCGGCGAGGTCACCTGCCCGGTGCTGCTGTTCAGCTCGCGCGTCGACCACGTCGTCCCTCCCTCGGGCGGTGACTTTGTCGAGGGTCACGTCGCCGGCCCCTTCGAACGGGTCTTCCTCGAGCACAGCTTCCACGTCGCCACGCTCGACGAGGACGCCTCCGAGCTCGAGGCGCGGGCGGTGGCCTTCGCGCAGAAGGTGACGGCCGCCTGATGGCCGAGCACCTCGGCCGCGAGGAGGTCACGCACATCGCTTCGCTGGCGCGCCTCGCGCTCTCCGAGGAGGAGCTCGTGACCTTCGCGGAGCAGCTCTCCGCCGTCCTTGACCACGTCGACGCGCTCCGCGAGCTCGACATCGCCGATCTTCCGCCGATGCACCACCCGCTCCCCCTGCAGAACGTCCTGCGCCCCGACGAGGTCGGCCCCTCGCTCGACCGCGACGAGGTGCTCGCGGCAGCGCCGGCCGCGGAGCGGGGACGCTTCCGGGTGCCGCGCATCCTCGCGGAGGAGCCGTGAGCGCGCCGAGCTCGCAGGCGCTCGCGATCGCCGCGGAGGTGCGCGCCGGGAGCCGCAGCGCGCGCGCCGTCGCCGAGGAGGCGCTCGCCGCCGTCGCGGCGCGCGAGGAGGAGCTCCACTGCTTCAACGAGGTGACCGCGGAGCGGGCGCTCGCCGAGGCGGAGGCGGTCGACGCCCGCGTCGCCGCCGGCGAGGACCCCGGCCCCCTCGCCGGGGTGCCGATCGCGCTGAAGGACAACCTCTGCACGCGCGGCGTCGCGACCACCTGCTCGTCCCGCATCCTCGAGGGGTGGCTCCCGCCGTACGACGCGACCGTCGTGCAGCGGGTGCGCGCCGCGGGCGCCGTCGTCGTCGGCAAGACCAACCTCGACGAGTTCGCGATGGGCTCCTCGACGGAGAACTCCGCCTTCGGGCCGACCCGCAACCCCTGGGACACGAGCCGCGTCCCGGGCGGCTCGTCGGGGGGCTCGGCCGCGGCGGTGGCCGCCGGCCTCGTGCCGCTCGCCCTCGGCTCGGACACCGGCGGGTCGATCCGCCAGCCCGCCTCGCTCTGCGGGGTCGTCGGGATGAAGCCGACCTACGGCCTCGTGAGCCGCTACGGCCTCGTCGCCTTCGCCAGCTCGCTCGACCAGATCGGCCCCTTCGCCTGCACCGTCGCCGACGCGGCGTCCCTCCTCGAGGTGATCGCCGGCCACGACAAGATGGACTCCACCTCGCTGCCCGCGCCGGCGCCCACGATCGTCGGCGGCCTCTCTGCCGGCGTCGGCGGCCTGCGGGTGGGCGTGATCTCGGACTTCCTCCCCGACGCGAGCCCCCGCACGCAGGCCGCGCTGCGCCGGGCGGCCGAGTCCCTCGCCGCGGCGGGGGCCGAGGTGGCCGAGGTCGCCCTCCCCGAGCTGATGAACGGCCTCGCCGCCTACTACCTCATCGCCCCGGCGGAGGCCTCCTCCAACCTCTCCCGCTACGACGGCGTCCGCTACGGCCTGCGCGTCGACGCGCCGGGCGTCGAGGAGATGAACGCCCGCACCCGCGCCGCCGGCTTCGGGCCGGAGGTGAAGCGCCGCATCATGCTCGGCACCTACGTCCTCTCCGCCGGCTACTGCGACGCCTACTACTCCCAGGCGCAGCGGGTGCGGACGCTCGTCTCGCGCGCCTTCAGCGCCGCCTACGAGCGCTTCGACGTCCTCCTCGCCCCGACGGCGCCCTCGGTCGCCTTCGCCTTCGGCGAGAAGACCGCGGACCCCCTGCAGATGTACCTCTCGGACCTCTACACGATCCCCTCCAACCTGGCCGGCCACCCGGCGGTGAGCGTCCCGTACGCGCTCGGCGAGGAGGAGCTCCCGGTCGGCGTGCAGGTGCTCGGCCCCGCGCTCTCCGAGGCGACCCTCTTCCGCGCCGCCGCGGCGCTCGAGGAGGCGGCCGACCCGGCGGCGCGCGGCCCGGTCGCGGTCGGGGCGCGATGAACAGCGACTGGGAGCTCGTCGTCGGCCTCGAGGTTCACTGCGAGTTGCAGACGCTGACCAAGCTCTTCTGCTCCTGCCCGAACGCCTTCGGGGACGAGCCGAACACCAACATCTGCCCCGTCTGCCTCGGCCTGCCGGGTTCGCTCCCGGTGCTGAACGCGCGCGCCGTCGAGTACGCGATGTGCATCGGCCTCGCGCTCGGCTGCCGGGTGGTGCCCTCGATCTTCCACCGGAAGAACTACTTCTATCCCGACATGCCGAAGGACTACCAGGTCAGCCAGTACGACATTCCGATCAACATCGACGGCCGGATCGAGCTCCCCGACGGCTCCGTGGTCGGCATCGTGCGCGCACACATCGAGGAGGACACGGGCAAGTCCACCCACGTCGGCGGCGGCGGGCGGATCCACGGCGCCGACTACTCGCTCGTCGACTACAACCGCGCCGGCGTCCCGCTCGTCGAGATCGTCTCCGCCCCCGACCTGCGCAGCTCCGAGGGGGCGCGCGCCTACGTGAGCGAGCTGCGCTCGATCCTCGTCGCGACCGGCGCCTCCGACGGACGGATGGAGGAGGGCTCGCTGCGCGTCGACGCCAACGTCTCGGTCCGCCCCGCCGGGACGGAGGCCTTCGGCACGCGCTGTGAGGTCAAGAACCTCAACTCGCTGCGCTCGCTCGGCCTGGCGATCGAGCACGAGGCCGAGCGCCAGATCGCCCTCATCACCTCCGGCGGGCGGGTGAAGCAGGAGACGCGTCACTGGAACGAGGCGGAGCAGATGACGCACTCGTTGCGCTCCAAGGAGGACGCGGACGACTACCGCTACTTCCCCGAGCCCGACCTCGTTCCCCTCGTCCCGACGACCGGGGAGATCGAGGCGCTGCGGGCGGCGCTGCCACTGTTGCCGGCGGCCCGGCGGGCTCGGCTGCGCGAGCGCCTCCCCGGGGCGGACGCCGATCAGGTCGTCACAGTCGTGAACCTGGCCCTCGACGACCTCGTCGTGGCGGCGATCGACGGGGGGGCCGACGGTCGCCTGGCGCTCGCTCGCGCGGCCAATGAGGCGGCGGCGCACCCCGACAAAGCGCGGGCGCTCCCCGCCGCGTCCTTCGCCGAGCTGATCGGGCTCGAGCACAGCGGGCAGCTCGGCGCGACCCAGGCGAAAGCGGTCCTCGCCGAGCTCCTCGAGTCCGGGGGTTCGCCGACGGAGGTCGTAGAGCGGCTTGGAATCGTGAGCCTCGGCGCCGATGCTCTCGACGGTGAGGTCGACGCGGTGATCGCTGAGAACCCCGCCGAGTGGGCCCGTTACCAGGAAGGTGATCTGAAGGTCGCGCAGTTCCTCCTCGGCCAGGTGATGCGGCGCACCAAGGGCCAGGCCAACGGCAAGCTCGTCGCCGAGGCCTTCGAGGCACGAAAGGCCCGCTGAGCGCCCCACCCCGACCGGGATGGTCGATGACGGCCGGCAGTGACTGCGCCCGAGTCCGCGGACCGTCGTTGCGCGCCGCCCTGTGCTCGCACGGCCCGGCCGGTCGGCATGCACGTGTGGCCGAATGACCCCTCGTCGGCGCTTCGATCGGGTGAGCCGAGCTCGCCAGGATTACAGGTGTAACGGCGCATGGGGGCGAGTCTGGGTGATCGATCGACCGCGTGTTCTGGGACACGCGATGAAGCGCGGAACGCCGAATCCGGCGCCGCCGACCTGTCGGCTCAGAGGGTTTTGGCCGAGCATTCGGTGCGGCCCCGTCCCGTACTGGGATAGTCGGCCCCAGATCAGGCCTATGTCCGAACATGAGCGTGGAAGTTCTCGTTATGCGGGCTGCGGATTTGAGCCAGGTCCCAGGCGGTGTGCCGTAGGACCAACGATGACCGCTTCGCAACGCGCGCCGTCGGGTGTCGGGACTACTGTTCGCTTCGCTTCGCTCCGACTTCGACAGATTGCGACAGCCATAATGCAGCTTCGGTCGCAGAGAATGCTCTCTTCCCAGCGGCGCGAGCCTCTGTGGCGTCGTGAGCCCGATGCGAACGGACTGGCCGCGTCGCGGTTCGTCAGAGATGGGGTCCTCTCGAACCTGGCGCCAGCACAGGTGATCCAGCGCCTACAGCGGAGCGCGGGCAACCAGGCCGTCACCACGGCTCTTGCGGCAAACCAAATGATCGCCGTTCAGCCTCTGAGCCTCTTCGGAAAGAAGAAGGCCAGCAACGAGGACATCTTCGAACCTCACAGCGGCAACCTGTCCGACAATCAGGCCACGTTGTTGAGCGAGATGATGAGCGATCCCCTCCGGTATCCAAAAGCTTGGGGCCTCTTCAAGCAGTTCGCCGGAAAGGAGTTCTCGACGGAGAACACGACCTTCCACGAGGAGTACTACAGGTCCCAGGCTCAGGGTGGCGGCGGG
>DATLTN010000044.1 GCA_035533595.1 Acidimicrobiales bacterium | reverse complement strand
CTAGCCCCGTTCTACCCGACCTCGCCGCCTGCCGTTCGACAGGTGGTGGTGCGGCGCCGCTCGCGGCGGGGGCCACTGCCGGACCGTCTGCGAGGAGCGACGGCCAGCGTCGCGGCCCTCCCGTCGACGCGGGCGTGTTCGGCCAACACCGCTGAGGACAGCCACGAAGAGCTGCCCGAAGACGACCACAGCTGCCTTCGTCGGCCCGAGAGCGACGCCCACCGCCTGCTCGCCGATGGCCCCCCCGGGGGTCGGGAATTTGGCTCTAGGGTGGTCGTGCGCGTACCGATCGCACGGGATCGCGAGCTGATCCCGTGCGACCAAGGGTGCTCAGGCCACGGGCACCCGCGCCACTCGATGAAGAGGTGGCAATGACCGGTTCGTCACAGCTCGCGGCTGCCGCGGTGAACCTCGATGCGCCGGCGCGCTACCTGCACTGGTCGATCTTCACCGTGTCGGTGGCCAACCTCGTCCTCATCGCGGTGATGGTCGTGATCTTCGGTCTCGCCCTGCTGCTCCCCTTCCCGAGGAGCGGCGGGCACGGGAATGACGTCTCCCCCGAGGAGGCGCCGGCCGCGGCGATGGACCGTGTCGACCCCGAGGCGGCACGCATGTGGACGGCCCGCCTGCGACGCCGGGCGCTGTCCATCTTCCCCCCGGACAAGCTGCTCCCCGACCACCAGCCCGCCTACGTCGCCTCGTGGGTCTACGTCTTCGGTGTCGCGACGCTCGCAGCCCTCGCGGTGGCGATCGTCTCGGGCGCGGCGATCGCGATCGGAGGGGTGGACTGGTGGCACGTCAACCCGGTCGGGCACTTCTTCAACAGTCTCCACCTGTGGAGCGTCGAGCTGTTCATGGCCTTCATGGTCATCCACCTCTGGGGCAAGTTCTGGATGGCGGCGTGGCGCGGGCGCAGGAAGCTCACCTGGATCACCGGGGTCGTCGCCTTCGTCGCCTCGGTGGTCGAGTGCTTCACCGGCTATTTGTCCCAGCAGAACTTCGACTCGCAGTGGATCTCGACCAACGGAAAGGACGCGGTCAACTCCCTCGGCCTCGGCGCCTTCTTCAACCTCATGAACTTCGGCCAGATGCTGCTCTGGCACGTCGTGCTGGTCCCGCTCGTCCTCGTCGCGCTGGTCGGGGCGCACGTGCTGTTGGTGCGGGCGCGTGGGGTCGTCCATCCCCTGCCGGCGCGCGCGACGAGGGGACGCGCCGCGCGGCGGGCCGCCGCGCACGCCGACGCGCTGGCGTGGCGGGGCCCGCTCCGCCGCTACGACCTCGTGAAGGAGGCGACCGTCGCGTCGCTCGTCGCCCTCGTGCTGACGGTCGTCCTCGCCTCGGTCCTCTCCTCGCCCGATGCACCACCGGTCACCGTCGCCAGCTGGGCGAGGATCGCCCCCGCCGACTTCATGGGGACCGCCGCGAGCGAGCTCGCGGGCACCAGCAAGACGGCCAGCTACGGGCCGCCGTACAACCACGCTTCGGGCAGCGTGCAGCGGATCGTCGTCTCCTGGCAGCTCCTCTTCGGCGTCCGCCAGCCGGTCGACCCTGCGGAGAGCTTCGTGCTCTCGCCGCTCTCCAGGCTCGCGCCGACCGACGCGACGCTCCGGCGGGCGCTCACGGCCTACGAGGGCGCCGCGGTGGCGACCCGGACGGCCTGGGCGAACGCCTACCTCGCCGCGCTCACGCACGTCCGGTTCCGTGGCGCCACGCCGTCGGTGCCGGCCGCCAAGGACGGCCCGGTGGCGACGCTGATCGCGAGCGAGCTCGACCTCGCCCGTTCGGGGGCCGTCGACGCCGATCTCCTCGCCCAGCACCCCTTCTACGGAACGGACTTCACCAAGCCGCTGTTGTTCCTCGAGGACGGGAACTACTTCTCCTCGCTCGCCACCGCGCAGCACCTGACCGGCAGCCAGTGGGGCGTGATGAACGAGACGGGCAGCTACCCGGGCCAACCGTGGCTGTGGCTGTACACGCTCTGGTACCAGGTGCCGGGCTTCCGCAGCTCCGCGAACGTCGACCTGATCGCCCTCTACCTCACCGGCGCCGCGACGCTCCTGCTGCTCGCCGTGCCCTTCGTGCCGGGCGTGCGCGACCTGCCCCGCCTCGTCCCCCTGCACCGCCTCGTGTGGCGTGGCTGGGGACAGCCGGAGGTCGGCGACAGCCCCCCGCACCCGGCCGCGCCCGCCGGCGAGGACGAGGACAGCGGGGTGCCCGCCACCTTCGACTAGCCGTCCGGGGGCTGCTCCGCGGCCTGCGCTGTGGGCGGGGGCCAGTGGTAGCGGACGTCGGGCGCGCCCTCCTCGTTGTCGCCGTCGGTGCTCGCCACCGCGACGAAGCCGTGGCGCTCGTAAAAGGAGCGGGCGCGCCCGTTGGACTGGAAGGTCCACAGGTCGAGGCCGGCGGGGGAGCGCGCCTTCGCGAGGCCGACGAGCATGCTGCCGAGGCCGCGGCCGTCACGGCCGGGGGCAACCATCAGGTGCTCGATGAAGCCCGTGGCGAGGACGAGCAGGCCGACGAGGCCCTCCGCGGGGTGCTCGGCGACGACGACCTCGCAGTGCGCGAGGACGACAGTCGCGAAGTAGTGGCGGACGTCCTCGTCGTCGTGCACCCCGGCGGGGTTGGCCGGGAAGGAGGCCTTGCGGGCGGTCAGCCAGAGCTCCGCGACAGCGCGGCCCTCGTCGGGGCGGGCGGGGCGGAGGAGTAGCGCGCCGAGCCACTCCCGGTCCTCCTCGGCCACGGCTACCGGGTGACGTCGAGGAGGTGGTGCACGACGTCGTGGGCCATGTAGCGCGAGAGCGTGTCGAGGGTGAAGGTGGCGCCGTCGCTGCGACGGCCGCGGCGTGCCCACTGCCCAGCCGTGAGGCCCCCGAGGAGGTCGGCGAGCGCCGAGCCGGCGGCGACGAGCTCGCCGACGGCGACGCTCGCCTGCTGGCCCGCGTAGTCGTCCTCGACCGCCGAGGCGTCCTGGTCACAGTTGGGAAAGAGCGGGTCCTCCTCGGCGAGCATCAGCTCCACCCGCCCGAGATAGCGGCGGTAGACGTCGCGCACGTGGCAGGCGTACTCGAGAGGGGACCAGGTCGAGTCATCTGGGCGCAGCGGGGTAAGGAACCCCCGTGCGAGGAGCGAGGACCACCGGCACGTGTTGTCGCGGAGCAGCTCCGGCACCTCCTCGGCGCGGCAGCTGCTCGCGTTGAAGCCGCACTCCGGGCAGCGCCGCTCGAGGACCCAGGTCCAGTCCTTGGTGTCCGGCGTGATCACCGCCACGCCCTCAACGCGAGGCGCACTCGACGGCCACCGCCTCGATCTCGAGGAGGAACTCCGGGCGCGCGAGGCGCGCCACCACGAGCAGCGTGTCGGCCGGGAAGGCGCCGTCGGGGAAGAGCTCCGGCCAGAGCTCGCCGCGCACCGCCCGCAGCTCGGGAAGGTGGCTGGGGTCCACGAGGTAGTTGGTGAACTTGACGACGTTGCCGAAGCCCATCCCTGCCTCGGCGAGGACCGCGCCGATGTTCTGAAAGACGCGGCGCGCCTGGGTGGCGAAGTCCTCGCCGACGACGCCGCCCTCCCCGTCGGTCGGCACCTGGCCGGCGAGGTAGAGCAGCCGCGTCGGCGCCTCGGCGAGCACTCCCGGCGAGTACGGCCCCCGCGGCGCACCGAAGCTCGCCGGCCGCAGCATCCGCAGCCCCTCAACTGGCATCGTCCCTCCCGATCCGGCGGCCGTGGCCGCCGGCCGAGTCTTGCCGAAAGCAGGCATCGATGACCTCTCTTGTCCGCGTGGAGGCACCGTGCTCATGGGACGATTGGGAGATGAACCCCAACCGGGCGTGGGCGATCCATCCGAACGGCCCGCTGTCGGGGGAGATCGCCGTCGCCGGCTCGAAGAACGTCGTCACCAAGCTGATGGTCGCGGCCCTCCTCGGCGACGGCCCGACCGAGGTGCTGAACGCCCCCTGCGTCGGCGACGTCGAGATCACCGCCGCGATCCTGCGCGCCGTCGGCGCGGTGATCGAGCTCGGCTCGACGATGCTCACCGTCGACCCCGCGGGGATCACCGACGGCGCGGTACCGGTCCGCTACTCCGGGCTCAACCGCATCCCGATCCTCATGATCGGCCCGCTCCTGCACCGCCTCGGCGAGGCCTTCGTGCCCCTCGTCGGCGGCGACGCCATCGGCACGCGCCCGGTCGACTTCCACCTCGATGCGCTGCGCGCGCTCGGCGCCGAGATCACCGTCAGCGAGGCGGGGGTCACCGCCAAGGCGAGCCGCCTGCACGGCGCCCGCATCCGCCTCCCCTTCCCGAGCGTCGGCGCCACCGAGACGGTGCTGATGGCCGCCGCCACCGCTGAGGGGCGCACGGTCCTCGAGAACGCGGCGATCGAGCCCGAGGTCGTCGAGCTCGCGCTCTTCCTGCAGCGCATGGGCGCGGGGATCGAGCTGCAGCCCGACCGCCGCTTCGTGATCGAGGGCAAGACGCACCTCACCGGCGCCCGCCAGCGCATCGGCGGCGACCGCATCGAGGCCTTCTCCTACCTGATCGCCGGCCTTGTCACCGGCGGGAGCGTGCGCGTGAGCGGCTGCTCGCAGGCGCGCCTCGTGACGGCGATCTCGACGCTGCGGCGGATGGGCGCGCACTTCGAGATCGACGACAACGGGATCCGCGTGCACCCCGGAGAGCTGCGGCCGACGGCCGTGCACACGAGCACCCACCCGGGCTTCATGACCGACTGGCAGCCGGCCCTCGCGGTGCTCTTCACCCAGGTCGCGGGGATGTCGCTGATCCACGAGACGGTCTTCGAGGACCGGTTGGGCTACGTGAAGGCGCTCACCACGATGGGCGCCGAGATCGAGCTCTACGACCAGTGCCTCGGCGGCGAGGCCTGCCGCTTCCACGAGCACGAGTGGCTGCACTCGGCGGTCGTGCACGGAAAGACCGCCCTCGTCGGGACCGAGATCGAGATGCCCGACATCCGTGCCGCCTTCGCCTACGTGCTCGCCGCCGCCGCGGCCTCCACCTCCTCGGTGCTCTCCGGCGTCGACCAGCTGGAGCGCGGTTACGACCACGTCGTCGACAAGTTCCGCTCCCTCGGGCTCGTCATCGACGAGCTCTCCTAGCGTTCAGCGCTCCGAGGGGTCCAACCACTTCTCGACGGGCAGCCCGCGCCAGGCGGCGAGGCGGCCGAGCAGGGCCGCGCCGTCGCCCTCCACGATCATCAGCTCGGTGTGCTCGACACGGACGAAGCCCGCCGCCGTCGCCTGCGCGACGAAGGCGGAGAGGGGCGCGAAGAAGCCGCCCACGTCGAGCACGCCGCAGGGCTTGTCGTGGATCCCGAGCTGGGTCCAGGTCACCGCCTCGAAGAACTCGTCGAGGGTGCCGAAGCCGCCGGGGAGCATCACGAAGCCGGAGGCGAGGTCGGCCATCACGGCCTTGCGCTCGTGCATCGTCTCGACGACGCGCATCGAAGTGAGGCCGCGGTGCGCGACCTCCTTGTCCTCGAGGGCGCGGGTGATCACCCCGTGCACCTCGCCCCCCGAGGAGAGGGCGCCCTCGGCGAGGGCGCCCATCAGCCCGGTGTTCCCCCCGCCGTAGACGAGGGCGATGCCGGCTCCGGCGAGGAGCGCCCCGAAGTCGCGCGCCGCGTCGAAGTAGCGCGCCTCGGCGCCGCGGCTCGAGCCGCAGAAGACCGCGAGGGCGTGCAGCGGGCGGAGGCTTTCGGTCGGCGTCATGTCGCCTACCTGTAACACCTTTCGGGCTCCCGTCGCGCCCTCCGCTGGCCCCTGATCGGAGCGCCGAGCGCGCTCGCCCGACAGACTGGCGCCATGGAGAACCCGACGACCGGAGCCGCGCTCGACCTCTCGGGGCGGCGTGCCCTCGTCACGGGGGCGGCGAGTGGCATCGGCCGCGCGATCGCCGGTCGCCTCGCAACGGCCGGTGCGAGGGTCGTGCTCGCCGACGTGAACGGCGAGGGCGCCGAGCAGGCCGCCGCCGAGATCGGCGGCGAGCCGTGGGTCGTCGACCTCGCAGACGGCGAGGCGCTCGTCGGGCTCGACCTCGACGTCGATGTGCTCGTGAACAACGCCGGCTTCCAGCACGTCGCGCCGATCACCGAGTTCCCGCCGGAGGTCTTCGCGGCGATGCACCGGGTGATGGTGCAGGCCCCCTTCCTCCTCGCGCGCGCCTGCCTGCCGGGGATGTACGCGAGCGGCTTCGGCCGCGTGGTGAACATCTCGAGTCATCTCGGCATCCGCGCCGCGGCGTACAAGGTCGCCTACGTCTCGGCCAAGCACGCGCTGATCGGCCTCTCGGAGGTGATCGCCCTCGAGGGAGCGCCGTACGGCGTGACCTCGAACGCGATCTGCCCGAGCTACGTCTGGACGCCGCTCGTCGAGAACCAGGTCGCCGGGCAGGCCAAGGCGCACGGGATCTCCGAGGGCGAGGTCGCCGACAAGGTCTTCCTCGCCTCGCCCGCGATCAAGCGCTTTGCGACCGTCGAGGAGGTCGCCGAGCTCGTCGCCTTCCTCTGCACCCCCGCGGCCTCGTTCATCACCGCCGCCACTTACACCCTCGACGGCGGCGCCGCGGCGCGCTGAGCCCCGCCGGCGCGGCGCGGCGCGGCGCGGCGCGGCGCGTCGCGTCGGCCGGCCGGCCGGTAGCTCGACGCTGTCCGAGGCCGAGCGGAGCGGCGTCGCGTGCCCGTGTGGGCCGCCGACCCGCGTCGTGTATTAAGGTTCTCGTCGACATCAGTTGCACGGGTTTGGTTTCCGCTTTGGATTCCTTCTGGTACGTGCAAGGAATCCAAGGAGAAAAGACATGCCGGCAGGCACCGTGAAGTGGTTCAACGCGGAGAAGGGCTTCGGCTTCATCACCCCCGATGACGGGGGCGAGGACCTCTTCGTCCACCACTCTGCGATCCAGATGCAGGGCTACCGCGAGCTGGCCGAGGGCCAGCACGTGGAGTTCGAAGTCACGCAGGGCCAGAAGGGCCTGCAGGCGAGCGACGTTCGCCCCGCCTGAAGCCGTCCTCACGCACCGCCGGTTGACCGGCGTGCGACACCGAAACTGACAACAGCGGGACGCTCCGGCGTCCCGCTGTTGCACTTCCGGGGCCCGGTCAGCCGATCCCGAAGAGGGCCCCGACGTTGCGGCCGAGGATGTTCTCCTTGTCGCGCTCGGAGAGCCCCGCCATCTCCTCGATGCCCGACGCGGTGTTCGGGTAGGTGGACGGGGGGTGCGGGTAGTCCGAGCCGATGATGAAGTTCTCGCTGCCGATCGCCGCGATCGCGTGCACGAGCGGCTCCTCGTCCGGCTCGACCGCGACGAAGCAGCTCCTCTTGATGAGCTCGGAGGGGGCGACGGTGCAGCGGGCGCACTGCGGCTCCACGCCGTAGACGCGATCGAGGGTGTACATCGCCCACGGCAGCCAGCTGCCACCGGCCTCGAAGAAGCAGAAGCGCAGGTCGGGGAACTCCTGCAGCAGCCCCCCGAGGGTGAGCGAGGCCATCCCCACCATGTACTCGAAGGCGAAGCCGAGGTAGTTCGAGATGTGCAGGCGCCGCATCCGCTCCCAGCCGATCGTCCACGTCGTCGGGATGTGGTCCGAGACCTGGCAGGCGAAGGGGTTGTGGTGGACGTAGAGGATGAGGCCGAGGTCGGCCACCGTCTCCCAGAAGGGGTAGAGCTCGGTGGTGTCCCAGTTCTGCCCGCCCCAGTTGCCGTTGATCGTGATCGCCCGCAGGCCGAGCGCCGCGGCGCGCCGCGCCTCCGCGCAGGATTCCTCCACGTCCTGGAAGGGGACGACGGCCGTGCCGATGAAGACGTCGGGACGCGCCTCCTCGGCGGCCGCGCTCGCATTGTTGTAGGCACGGCAGAGCGCGAGGCGCAGCCCGTCGTCCCAACGGCGGGCGACCGGCGAGCCGAAGGGGTTGGCGAAGATCCCGTCGGGGATGAGGACCTGCATGTCGAAGCCGGTGACGCCGATCAGCCCCGCCCGCTCCTCGACGTCGCCGTGGCCGACGGCGCCGGCGCGCGCCGGGGCCGGGACGTTGCCCGCCTGGCCGGCGTTGAGCGCCTGGCCCGCGGCGCTCGCCCGGAAGCCGCCGCGGCGCGCCGCGGGGTCCGAGAAGACCGCGGCGTCGCGCGCCAGCATGTCGAGCTTGGCCGGCGACCAGTCGGGGAGGACCTCTTTCAGCGCGCCGGCGTCGACGTGCGGCAGAAAGTGGCTGTCGGCGTCGATCCGGCGGGTGCGCACGCTCGTGGTCATGGGAGCTCCTCTCCTCCGGGGCGGCGTCGGCCCCGGGCCCTCCGCGGCGGATCGTAGCCCCGCGGCTGCCGGTCGGGAGCGGGTGCGCCGCCGTGAGCAGCGTGTTTGGAGCAAGATCGTCATCGAACCCGCGCGCTCGGGCCCTCGGCGCGGTGTCACAATCCGCCCCGTGCGACGCAACGGGGGATTGACGGGGCGCGCGCTGCCCGCGCGCCTGGCGCTGCTCGGCCTCCTCACGACCACGGCCGCGCTCGCGTCGGCGGGCGGCGTCGGGGCGACGGGGGCCGGGGTGACGGCGCAGCGCTATCCCGTGACCCTCCTCTTCGGCCGCATCGTGGTGCGCGGCGGCGGCCTCTTCCTCACCGGGACCGTGGCGGCCACGGGCGGCGCGAGCACGAACTGCCTCATGGCGGGCGTCGACCCGGTCTCGCTCGCGCTCGGCCGCATCTCCGAGCCGGAGTGCGACAGCCCGGCGCTGTCGGGGGCGACGGTCGCGCCGGCGGAGTTCCGCACGACGGCGGGCTACTCCGATCGCACGACGGCACGCGCCGTGCTCGTCGGGGCCGACGGAGGGGTCGCGGTCGGTGCCGCGCTGTTCACCTACCAGTCCGACTCGGCGTCCGCGCTCCTCACTGCCGCCTCCGGGGGCTCGGTGTGGGTCTTCGAGGGAGCGGCGACGCCCCCGAGCTTGGTGCGCCTCTCGGCGGCGACGGGGCGGGTCCTGCAGGTGGCGACCTTCCCGAGCGGCGTCGCCCGATCGGTGATGGTCGCCGACTCGGACGGCGCCTACCTCGCCCCCGCCGGGGACGGGTGGGGCGCGCCGTCGGTGATCTACCGAGTCGCGATCGGCGCCCGCCGCCCGGTCGTCGTGCGGACGCTCGCCGGCCCCGCCCCCGCGGACGGCTACGTCAACTGGATGGCAGCGGATGGTCACGCGCTGTGGGCCGACCTCTGCACCCGCGCGATCGTCCGACCCCCCTACCGCTGCGCGGTCTGGCGCTTCCAGGGTCCCGACCTCACGCCCGTCTTCCATGCGCCGGACGTGCTCGGCACCGCGGCCTGGGTCACCGGCAGCGCGGCGACGGGCTTCTACTCGAGCATCCCGGCCCCCTGGAGCCCACCCGGTCCTCGGCCGTCGGAGGTCGCGTTCGTCCGCGTCGACCCCGCGAGCGGCGCAGAGCGGGTCGCTGCGGCGGTGCCGCTCTCGTCGGACTGGCGGTTGGGCGGCTCCGGGCACGCCACGCAGGCCGTCGTCTTCGACCGCGCCCTCTATCTCCTCGACGGCGCCGACGGCTACGGGAGCGGGCCCGCGACGCTGCACCGGGTCCCGCTCGGATGACCGGGCTCGCCTTCACGCGCCCGCGGCGACGGGGGCGCGCCGTGCTCGTCGCGGCGGCGGTGGCCGCGCTCGCCGGGTGGGGTGCCGCCACGCTCGACAGCACCCCGCCGGGGCCGAGCGCCCCGCAGCCCGGACCGAGCCGCTGGAGCCTCAGCCTTGAGGGCGAGAGCGAGGGCGCGCTCGCCTGCTCGAGCGCCCGCTTCTGCGTGGCCCTCTCCTACGCCGTCGGCGGGGTGCGCGAGGGCGCCCTCTACGACGGCACGCGCTGGGTCACCGAGCCGGTGCGGCACCTCCTCGGGACGGTCGCCTCGGTCGCCTGCCCGGGCGACGGCCACTGCCTCGCGGTCGACTCCTTCGGTGCCGTGAGCACGCTCGCCGGCGGGAGGTGGTCGGCACCGGTCGAAGTCGACCTCCCGACGGTCCAGTACCCCGAGGGCGCGAGCACCCTCTCCTGCTCGTCGGAGACCTTCTGCGTGCTGGTCGACGGGCTCGGCCGCGCCGCCGTCTACGACGGTGGCCGCTGGAGCGCCCCGACGACGGTCGACGCCGCCTTCGGCCTCACGGCGCTCTCCTGTGTCGCCGGCGACCGCTGCACCGCCGTCGACGGCGTGGGCCGGGTGCTCTCCTACTCGGGCGGGGAGTGGTCCGCGCCGCGCCCCGTCGACCGCGACGCGCTCGCAGGAATCTCCTGCGCCGCGGCGGGGAGCTGCGTCGCGACCGACCTCCTCGGCCGGGTGCTCTCGAGCGCAGAGGGGCGCTGGTCGGCGCCGACCCCGGTCGATCCGGCGGCGAGCCCGCTCGCGATCTCGTGCCCGCGCGTCGGCTACTGCATCACCCTCGACTGGCGGGGGAGGGCCTACGTCCTCGCCGGCGGCCGCTGGCGCGCCGAGAGCATCGATCCGCTGCCGACCCCGCTCGCCCCCCGCTCGGCGGCGATCGCCTGCGCGCCGGGCGAGGTCGGCTTCTGCGCCGCGGCGATCGGCTTCGGGCAGCTCGGCGTGGGGACCAACCCCTTCTCCTTTACCGGGCCGGTGGTGCACGCGCCGTCGCTCGAGTGACCCGTGCAAGGGTGGTCCGATGAGCGAGTCGACGAGCGGGGCGGCACAGCGGTGGGGGATCATCGGGCTCGGCGCACAGGCCGACGGGATCGCGAAGGCGCTGCAGGCCGTCGACGGCGTCGAGCTCGCCGGCTGCATGACCGCGACAGCCGCGCGCGTCGCGGAGTTCGCCGCCGCCTTCGGCTGGCGCCCGCACCGCTCCGAGGCCTACGCGCCGGGGAAGTTCATCTGGCCCTCGCCCGCGGGCCTCATCGCACGCCAGGTGGGCGGGGCGGGATAGCCGGCTCAGCGCGGCGGGCGATTGGGGTCGAACTTCTCCCGGAGGGCCTGGCGGCGCGCCTGCAGCTCTCGGTGGCTGATCGACTCGGTCTCCGCGGAGATGCCGAGCGTCGAGCGCACGCCGGTGAGGTCGACGCCCCGCTCGCGGGGGTCGATGCCGATCTCGCTCGCGATGCGGCCGCCGTGGCGCTGCGCGAAGTAGGTGGCGATCGTCGCGATCTCGCCGAGGAGGTCGACGTCGGGGGCGAAGGTGGAGACCGCGCCGTCGAGGAAGAGGATGTCCTTCACGAACAGCATCAGCTCCTTCGGGATGCGCGCCCCGTAGGCGAGGAGCTGCTTGGTGAGCTCGCGGAGCTCGGAGGTCAGCTCCTCGGCCGACATCTGCACGATGTCCTTCGGTGCGGCGTCGAGGGCGAGGTCGCGGATCACCTGGTCGACGTCGGCGTCGGCGGAGAAGGCACCGAGGGCGATCAGCGCCTCGACCTGGGCGCGCACGTCGTTCACCGTCCCGCCCATCACGAGGCGCAGGAAGGCGAGGCGGCGCGGCTCGTCGAGGCGGCCGGTGATCCCGAAGTCCAAGAGGGCGACCCGCCCGTCGGGCAGGACGAAGAGGTTGCCGCCGTGCAGGTCGCCGTGGAAGGCGCCGAAGAGCATTGCCCCCTCGAGGAAGGAGACGACAGCGGCGCGCAGTACCGCCTCGGTGGAGATCCCGGCAGAGCGCATCCCCTCTACGTCGTCCCAGGAGAAGCCGGAGAGGCGCTCCATGACGAGGACGCGGGGCGTGACGAGGCGGGGATGGGGGCGCGGGACGACGATCGCCCGCTGCTCGGTGGCGGCGAGGATCGCCGCGATGTCGAGCATGTTCTCGGCCTCGAGGCGGAAGTCGAGCTCCTCGACGATCGTCTCGGCGAAGAGCTCGATGAGCGCCGGCGGGTTGGCGAGCACGGCGACGGGGATCCGCCCGACGAGGTACGGGGCGAGGTAGCTCATCACCGCGAGGTCCTCGCGCACGAGCGCCGCGACCCTCCGCCGCTGCACCTTCACGACGACCTCCTCGCCGCTCGCGAGGCGGGCACGGTGGACCTGGGCGATGGAGGCGGCGGCGATCGGCTCCTCGTCGAACTCGGAGAAGACCTCGCCGAGCGGGCGGCCGAGGTCGGCCTCGACCGTCTCGCGCACCGCCGCGAAGTCCTCGGGGGGGACGCGGTCGCGGAGCAGCTTGAACTCGCCGACGAGCTCGGGGGGGAAGATCCCCTCGCCCGAGGAGAGGATCTGCCCAAGCTTGATGTAGGTCGGCCCGAGGCGGCCGAATGCGGCGCGCAGCCGCCGCGAGAGGCCCGCCCGCGAGGCGGTGCGCCCGCGGCGGCGATCGAGCAGGTACCACTTTCCGACGGCCGGGCCGATCACCGAGAGGACGCGCACGATCCGCCTGAGCGGCGGCAGGCGCGGCGGCGCGACGAGGCGCGGCGCGCTCGCGCGGGTCTCCTCGCGCACGAGGCCGAGGCCCGCCCGCCATACGAGGGCGTCGGGGTCGACGAGCCAGGGGGCGGCCTCGCTGAAGGCGCCGACCGCGAGGTCGGCGGGGAGCCGCGGATGGCGTTGCGCCTCGTCCTTGCCGGGTCCCCCCGGCGGGGCGGGAGTCAGTTGGCGGGGCCGATGACCACGCAGCCGTTGTGGCCGCCGAAGCCGAAGCTGTTCGACAGCACCGGTCCGGGGGTGAACGGCCGTGGTGCGCCCGTGACCACGTCGAGGTGGATGTCCGGGTCGAGCTCCTCGAGCCCGACGGTCGGCGGGATGAGCCCGGTCTCGAGGCTGAGGGCGACCGCCACCGCCTCGATCGCGCCAGCGGCGCCGAGCGAGTGGCCGGTGACCCCCTTCACCGAGGTGACCGGGGGGCCGAGGTGGCCGGGGCCGCCGAAGACCTTCTCGATCGCCTGCGCCTCGGCGAGGTCGTTGAGCGGGGTCGAGGTCCCGTGGCCGTTGATGTGCACGATGTCGCCGGGCACGAGGCCGGCGTCCTCGAGGGCGATCTCCATGCAGGCGACCGCGCCCTCGCCGCCCGGGGCGGGGGCGGTGATGTGGTGCGCGTCGGCGGTGGAGGCGGCGCCGAGCACCTCGCCGTAGATGTGGGCGCCCCGCACGCGCGCGTGCTCGAGCTCCTCGAGGACGAGGCAGCCGGCGCCCTCGGCGATCACGAAGCCGTCGCGGCGGACGTCGAAGGGGCGGCTCCAGCCGCTCGTCGAGAGCGCCGTCATGTTCGAGAAGGCGGTCGGCCCGATCGCCGGCAGGCCACCGACGGGGGTGATCACCGCCTCGGCGCCGCCGGTGATGACCGCGTCGCAGCGGCCCTCACGGATGAGGCGGAAGGCGTTGCCGATCGCGTGCGTGCCCGAGGCACAGGCGGTGACGACCGTCTCGCAGGGCCCCCGCCAGCCGAAGCGCATGGAGATTGCGGCCGCGCCGGCATTGCCCATCATCATCGGCACGAGGCGCGGCGAGACCCGCCGCGGCCCCTTCTCGATGAGCACCCCGATCTGCTCCTGGAGGGTCGCGAGGCCGCCGACGCCGGTCGCGTAGATGACGCCGGAGCGCACGGGGTCGGTGTCGACGCGGCCCGCGTCGGCGAGCGCCATCTCGGCGCTCGCCAGCGAGAACTGCGCGAAGCGGTCGGTCTGGCGCGCCTCTTTCGGCTCGAGGTAGGCGGCGGGGTCGAAGTCGGTGACGTGGCGCTCGCCGGCGCCCGCCTCGCGCGCGAGGCCCGCGAAGAAGGCCTCGGTGCCGATGCCGCAGGAGGCGATCACCCCGAGGCCGGTGATCGCGACCCGCCGCGGCGCGCGCGGCGCCATCAGAGCTTGCCCGTCACCAGTTCGTAGGCCTGCCCGACGGTCTCCACGCCCTCGAGCTCGGACTCCTCGACGGTGATGTCGAAGGCCTCCTCGAGGGCCATCACGAACTCGACGAGGTCGAGGCTGTCGGCCTCGAGGTCCTGCTCGAAGCGGGCCTCGAGGACGACCTTGTCCTTCGGCACCTGCAGCACCTCGACGGCGCAGTTCTGGAACTTGTCGAAGGTCTCGTCTGGCATCTTCTCTCCCTTTCCCGCCCGCACGGGCCGCGGCCCGGCGGGTTCGGCTCTTCGCTGAACGCGATGGTGCGGCGTCCCGGGCGCCGCGCCCCCCCTAGTTCTAGTGCCCCATCCCCAGCCCACCGTCCACTGGGAGCACCGCCCCGGTGACGTAGGCCGCCCCCTCCGAGCAGAGGAAGTGCACGCTCTCGGCGACCTCCTCGGCCGAGCCGATGCGCCCGAGCGGCACCGCCGCGGCGAGCGCCGCGCGCCGCTCCTCGGCGAGCGCGCCGAGCATGTCGGTGTCGATGAGGCCGGGAGCGACGACGTTCACGGTCACGCCGCGGCTCGCGACCTCGCGGGCGAGCGAGCGGCCGAAGCCGATGAGGCCCGCCTTGGCGGCGGCGTAGTTCGTCTGGCCGGCGTTGCCCATCATCGCGACGACCGAGGAGATGAGGACGATGCGCCCCCGGCGCGCCTTCAGCATCGGGGAGAGGGCGCGGCGCGAGACGCGCATGCAGGCAGTGAGGTCGGTGTCGAGGACCCGCCCCCAGCGCTCGTCGGTCATCTTCATCAACAGGCCGTCGTCGGTGATGCCCGCCGCGCAGACGAGCAGCTCGACGGGGCCGAGGCCGGCCTCGATCTCGGAGAAGGCCGCCTCCACCTGGGCGGGGTCGGTGACGTCGCAGCGCAGCGCGAGCATCGCCGCGCCGGCGCCGGCGAGCTCGGGTGGCGGCTCGCTGCGGTAGGTAAGGGCGACGCGCTCGCCGTCGGCCTGCAGCCGGCGCGCGATCGCGAGGCCGATGCCCCGGGAACCGCCGGTGACGAAGGCGACCCTCCCGTCCACGGCCGCCCTCAGCCCCCCGTGCCCCAGCGGAGCACGACCGAGGCCCAGGTCATCCCGGCGCCGAAGCCCGAGAGCAGGACGAGGTCGCCGTCCTCGAGGCGGCCGGCGTCGGCGGCCTCGGCGAGGGCGAGGGGGATGGAGGCCGCCGAGGTGTTGCCGGTGCGGTCGAGGACGATCGCGGTGCGGTCGAGGTCGAAGCCCATCCGCTCGTTCACCGCCTCGATGATCCGCAGGTTCGCCTGATGGGGGACGAAGAGCGCGATCTCCTTCGCGTCGACCCCCGCCTGGTCGAGCACCTTGGTGATCGACTGGATCTCGATGCGCACGGCCCGCCGGAAGACCTCGCGGCCGTCCATGTGGATCTTGCCACCGAGGTCGGAGTAGAGGATCGGCACCGCCGAGCCGTCGACGCCGAGATCGCTGGCGAGGACCAGCTCGCGGCCGGGGCGCGACTCGAGGAGGACCCCCGCGGCGCCGTCGCCGAAGAGGATCGCCGTCGAGCGGTCCTCCATGTCGGTGTGGCGCGAGAGCGTCTCGGCGCCGATCAGCAGCACGCGGCGGTGGCCGGAGGAGACGAGGGCGTCGGCGACGGCGAGCGAGTAGCCGAAGCCCGCGCAGGCGGCGTTCAGGTCGAAGCCGCCGCCGGAGAGGCCGAGGGCGTGGTGGACCGAGGAGGAGACGGCGGGGAGCGTCTGGTCGGGGGTCGTCGTCGCCACGATGAGCAGGTCGACGTCGGCGCCGGTGAGGCCGGCGGACTCGAGCACGGCGCGGCCCGCCGCGGTGGCGAGCCCCGCGGTGGTGCCACCCATCCGCCGCTCGCGGATCCCGGTGCGCTCGGTGATCCAGGCGTCGGAGGTGTCGAGGCGCTGCGCGAAGTCGTCGTTGGTGACGACCCGGTCGGGGAGCGCGCCGCCCCAACCGATGATTGCCGAACCCATCAGCCCCGCACCTTTCCCGGCGCCGGCTGTCCGGTCGCCCCCTCGGTCACCCGGTCTACTGGCCCTGTGTGCGCAGCCACGCGACGGGCTGGCCGGCGACGACCCGCTCCCCGGCGAGGACGATGATCCCCGCGAGGGTCCCGGCGAAGGCCGAGCGGATCTCTGCCTCGCCGGCGTGGCCGATCAGCTCACCCACCCCGACCTCGATGCCGAGGTCGGCGGCGGCGGTGCCCGAGAAGGAGGGCGAGGCCGCGCTGAAGCGCTCGAGGGGCTGGAACTTGCCGGTCGCGGGGGAGAGCACGAGGCGCTCGGTCATCGCGTAGTGCTCGCGGGTGGTGTCCCGCGGGGCGGGCATCAGCGCCGCGACGAGGGCCTCGAGGTCGTCGGGGACGCCCACGCTGAAGGCGTGGAAGCCCTCCCCGGTGAGCACCCGCTTGGCGAGGCCGGTGAGCACGCCGCCGGGGCCGACCTCGACGAAGGTGCGCGCCCCGAGCTCGGCGAGGGCCTCCAGGCTCTGCCGCCAGCGCACCGGCGAGGCGAGCTGCGCGGAGAGCAGCGCCGGCCAGTCGGCGCCGTCCGCGTGCGGGCGGGCGTCGACGTTCGCGACGACGAGCGGGTCGGTCTCGCGAAAGCTCACCTCGGCGAGGGCCTTGCGCAGACGGTCGCGGGCCGGCGCCATGAGCGGGGTGTGGAAGGCGCCGCCGACGGGGAAGGAGAGCACCCGCTTCGCGCCGAGCTCCTTCGCGATCTCGGCGGCGCGCTCGAGGGCGTCGGGGGCGCCGGCGATCACGACCTGGCCGGGGGCGTTGTAGTTCGCCACCCAGGCGGAGCCCTCGGCGCGCACGCAGGCGGCTTCCACGCTGTCGTCGTCGAGGCCGAGGACCGCCATCATCGTCCCTGGCGTCTGGGCGGCGGCGTCGCCCATCGCGAGCCCCCGCTCGGAGACGAGCCCGACGCCGTCCTCGTAGGAGAGCGAGCCGGAGGCGACGAGCGCGCTGTACTCCCCGAGGCTGTGGCCGGCGAGGGCGGCGGGCTCGATTCCGAGGCGCTCGAGGGCGTCGAGGACGACGAGGCTCAGCACGAAGGTCGCGATCTGCGCGTTCTCGGTGCGCCGCAGCGTCTCCTCGTCGGCCTCGAGGAGGAGCTCGGAGAGGTCGCGCCCGATCGCCTCGCCCGCCTGCTCGACGAGCTCGAAGGAGGGGTGGTCGACCCATGGCGCGCCCATGCCGGGGCGTTGTGAGCCCTGGCCGGGAAAGGTGAACGCGAGCACTGGTGGCCTACTGCCCCTCTCGAGCGGTTCCTACTTGGACCGCGCGCACCCGCGAACGGTTACCGGGAGCTTCCGGGCGCGGTCGAGCGTCGCGGGGAGCGGTCGTGGGGCCGGGCGTTGAATCCGCTGATCGTAGGTGGCCGACCCGTGCCGGTGGGGATTTCCCGGGGAGGTGGCGGGGCGGCGCGGTGGCAGTCGGGTGGCGGGTGCGGCATTGTTCCCCGGCGCGGCGCGCTGCCGCCGGAGATCGAGGGGAGCCCGCGATGCCTCGCATCGAGCTGCTGAACGACAAGTCCCTGCTGCCCGAGGAGCAGCACGCGGAGTTCGACGCGATCGTGGAGGTGCTGCACCGCGTCGGTGGCCCCTTCGCGATCCTCCTGCGCAGCCCCGGCCTCGCCCAGAAGGTGATGGCCGCCGGTGCCCAGGTGCGCCTCGGCTCGATCCTCGAGTCCAAACAGCGCGAGCTCACGATCCTCGCCGTCGCCCGCGAGAAGGACGGCGCCTATGAGTGGGCCTCGCACGTCGAGACGGCCCGCAAGGGCGGCCTCGGCGAGGAGACGATCGAGGCGGTCCGCCACGCCGCCGACGTCTCGGGCCTCCCCGACGACGACCGGGACATCGTCGAGTACGTACGGCAGCTGCTGCGCACCAACAAGGTCGAGCAGCCGCTGTTCGACGCGCTCCGCGAGCGCAAGGGCGAGCGCTGGCTCGTCGAGCTCACCGCGACGATCGGCCAGTACCAGTACATCACCGCGATCAACAACGCCTTCGACCTGCAGCCGGCGCCCGACGCCGACCAGCTGCCCGTCTGAGCGGTCGCTCAGCCCTCCTCGGTGAGGGTGACGACGCCGCTCGGCGCCCCGAGCAGCGCGACGGTGCGAGCCGCGGCGGCGTCGGCGTGGATGCGCGGCGGCGGCGCCTCGGGGAAGTACGTCCCCGGCCCGTAGAGCTGGCCGTAGCGGAGCACCACCCCGCCCGCCGCGAGCACCATGGCCTCGAACTCCCCGGTGACGCCGCCGTCGCCCGGCGGGGTCCAGGCGATCCTCTGCGCGAGGAAGCGCGCTGCGCCCGCGGCCTGGGCGGCGTCGAGCAGGTTGCGGGTCCCCTCGAGGCGGATGCGGGCGTTGGCCGAGGCGTAGGAGGCAATCTCGGCGCGCTCGTCCGGCAGGTCGGTGAGCTCGTGGAGGACGACCTCCGCCGCGAAGTCGGTGACCGCGGCCCGCAGCCAGCCGCGGTCGTAGACGTCGCCGACGAAGGGCTCCGCGCCGAGCACACGGAGCGCCGCGCCACCGGCCTCGCGGCGGGTGAGGCCCCCGATGGTGTGACCGGCGGCGACGAGGAGCGGGACGAGGCGCACGCCGATCACGCCGGTCGCGCCGGCGAGGAAGATCCGCACCCGCCAAGGGTAGGTGCGCGGCGGTGCCGCTCGCTTTCGGCCCTACAGTGGGGGCGTGGGTTGATACGACGCGAAGCCGCCCCCTCTGCTCGCCGTCGAAAGGTCCTCCGTGCCCGCCACCCTCACCGCCAGACAGCTCCGCGTCGTGCGCGGCGCGACGCCCGTCCTCGACGGGATCTCCCTCACCCTCGGCCCGAAGAGCCGCGTCGGGGTGATCGGCCCGAACGGGGTCGGCAAGTCCACGCTCCTGCGGGTGCTCGCCGGCGAGCTCGCGCCCGACCAGGGGAGCGTCCTCCTCGCCCCGCCGCTCGCGACGGTGGGCCTCGTCCATCAGGAGCGGGCGCTCCCGCCCGAGCTCCCCGCGCTCGAGGCGCTCGCCCTCCTCACCGGCGTCGGAGAGGCCGAGACGGCGATGGAGGAGGCTTCGGCGGCACTTGGCGCCGGCGAGGTGGGCGCGGAGGACCGCTACGCGGACGCCCTCGAGCGCTGGCTCGCACTCGGGGGGGCCGACTTCGCGGCGCGCAGCGCCGTCGCGCTCGAGGAGGCGGGCCTCGACGCGGCCCTTCTCTCGCGCCCCTGCGGGGCGCTCTCGGGGGGGGAGCGGGCCCGCGTCGCGCTCTGCGCTCTCGGCCTCAGCCGTCACGACCTCGTGCTCCTCGACGAGCCGACGAACGACCTCGACCTCGCGGGCCTTGCCCGACTGGAGGAGGTGGTGCGGGGCTTCGCCGGCGGGGTGATGATCGTCTCCCACGACCGCGCCTTCCTCGAGGCGACGGTGAGCTCGGTCCTCGAGATCGACGAGCACCTGCGCACGGCGCGCCTCTTCGACGGCGGCTGGAGCGCCTACCTGCAGGAACGCGCGCTCGAGCGGGGGCACGCCGAGGAGCGCTTCGCGAAGTACGACGAGCGCCGCCGGGAGCTCGAGGACCGCGCCCGCCGCCAGCGCCAGTGGGCCGAGGTCGGCGCCCGCAAGGCGGCGAAGAAGCCCACCGACCACGACAAGGCGCAGCGCGACTTCCGGGCGAACCGCACCGAGAAGCAGGCCTCCAAGGTGCGCATCTCCGAGCGCGCGCTCGAGCGCCTCGACGCCGTGGACAAGCCCTGGGAGGGATGGGAGCTGCGCTTTGAGATCGCGGCCGCGCCGCGTGGCGGAGACGTCGTCTGCCGGCTCGAGGGAGCGGTCGTCGAGCGCGGCGCCTTCACCCTCGGCCCCGTCGACCTCGAGGTGCGCGCCGGCGAGCGCGTCGGCATCGTCGGTGCGAACGGGGCGGGCAAGTCGACCCTCCTCGGCGCGCTGCTCGGTCGTGAGCCGCTCGCGAGCGGGCGGGCGCATCTCGGCCCGAGCGTCGTGGTCGGCGAGCTCGACCAGGGCCGCGCCGAGCTCGTCGCGGGGGAGACCCTCCTCGAGGGCGTCCGCCGCCTCATCGGTGACGAGCTCGCGCTCTCCGAGACGCGCTCGCTGCTCGCGAAGTTCGGCCTCGGCGCCGAGCACGTGCGGCGCGACGTCGCGACGCTCTCGCCCGGCGAGCGGACGCGCGCCACGCTCGCGCTGTTCATGGCGCGTCAGGTGAACTGCCTCGTGCTCGACGAGCCGACGAACCACCTCGACCTGCCGGCGATCGAGGAGCTCGAGGGGGCGCTCAACGCCTTCCCCGGGACGCTGCTCCTCGTCACCCACGACCGGCGGCTGCTCGAAGCCGTCGCGCTCGGTCGGCGCGTCGAGGTCGCCGCGGGCCAGGTGCGCGAGCTCGGCTGATTCCGGGGCGGCCAGCGGCCGGCCTCCGGGCGGCGAGGCGGCCGACCCTTTCGCGGATCGCCCCCGGTTCGCGGCTGCGTGGGCGGGTATGGCTACCTCGTGCCCCGCGCGGGCGTTGGAGGTGAGGCGAGGTGGCCAAGGACGAAGCTGTCGCGAGGACGGGTGCGGGCGCGCCGCTGACGAGCAACGAGCACTCGCTCACCGTCGGCCCCGACGGCCCGATCCTCCTCCAGGACCACGCCCTCCTCGAGAAGATGGCGCACTTCAACCGCGAGCGGGTCCCCGAGCGGGTGGTCCATGCGAAGGGCGGGGGGGCGCGCGGCAGCTTCGAGGTCACCGGTGACGTGAGCGCGTGGTGCCGCGCCGACTTCCTGAGGAGCGGGACGAAGACCGACGTCCTCGCCCGCTTCTCGACCGTCGCCGGCGAGCAGGGCTCGGCCGACACGGTGCGCGACCCCCGCGGCTTCGCGATCAAGTTCTACACCGAGGAGGGGAACTACGACCTCGTCGGGAACAACACCCCGGTCTTTTTCATCCGGGACCCCCAGAAGTTCTCCGACTTCATCCACTCCCAGAAGCGCCGCGGGGACACGCACCTGCGCGACCACAACATGCAGTGGGACTTCTGGACGCTCTCGCCCGAGTCCGCCCACCAGGTCATCTTCTTGATGGGTGACCGGGGCATCCCGAAGACCTGGCGGCACATGGACGGCTTCTCGAGCCACACCTTCTTGTGGCAGAACGCCGGTGGGCACCGCTTCTGGGTGAAGTACCACTTCAAGACCGATCAGGGGAACGAGTTCTTCACCGACGACGATGCGAAGGCCCAGGCGGCCGAGGACCCGGACTACCACCTTCGCGACCTTCACGAAGCGATCGCCCACGACGATCCGCCGAGCTGGACGCTCTCGGTCCAGGTGATGGAGTTCGAGGAGGCGGCGGACTACCGCTTCAACCCCTTCGACCTGACGAAGGTGTGGCCGCACGGCGACTACCCGCTGCACGAGGTGGGCCGCCTCATCTTGAACCAGAACCCCGCCAACTACTTCGCGGAGATCGAGCAGGCCGCCTTCGAGCCCGCGAACTTCGTCCCGGGGATCGGGCCGAGCCCCGACCGCATGCTCCTCGGCCGGCTCTTCTCCTACCCCGACACCCACCGCCACCGCATCGGGGTCAACTACCTGCAGCTGCCCGTCAACGCGCCGAAACCGAAGGTGCGCAACTACAACCCCGACGGGGCCATGACCTACGTGAACCAGGCCGATCCCCTGTACGCCCCGAACTCCTACGGCGGGCCGCTCCCCCACAAGGACGGGACCGAGGCGAGCTGGGGGGTCGCCGGGGAGATCATGCGCGCCGCGGCGAGCAAGCACCGGGACGACGACGACTTCGTCCAGGCCGGCGACCTCTACCGCAAGGTCCTCTACGACGCCTCACGCGACCGCCTCGTGGCGACGATCGCTGCCCACCTCCGAGAAGGCGTCGAAGAGCCCGTGATCGAGCGGGCGCTCGACTACTGGCGCCACGTCGACGAGGAGCTCGGCGTGCGCCTCGCCGTCGAGATGCACCAGAAGAGCGAGGATCCGGCGCCGACGGAGGCATAGGCGCCGCTCCCCGTCCCCCGGCCACGGCGCGCACGAGCGGGAGCAGCGGTG
>DATLTN010000043.1 GCA_035533595.1 Acidimicrobiales bacterium | reverse complement strand
AAGAGTGCGGGCTGCGCTGCGTCTACCACGGCTGGAAGTTCGACACCCAGGGCAACTGCGTCGACATGCCCTCCGAGCCGCCGTACTCCAAGTTCCGGCTGCGCGTCTCGATCAAGGCCTACCCGACCTACGAGGCCGGCGCGGTGGTCTGGACCTACATGGGCCCGACGCGCGAGATGCCCGCTCCCCCCGACTACGAGTGGATGCGGGTGCCGGCGACCCACATCGGCGTCTCCAAGACCGGCGAGCACTGCAACTACCTGCAGGCGATCGAGGGCGGCATCGACACCGCGCACTCGAGCTTCGCCCACAACAACGACATCACCAACCAGAACCTGCTGCGCAGCCGGGACCCGCACCCCAAGCTCGAGGTGGACCAGAAGCCCTGGGGCTTCACCTACGGCTCGATCCGCAACGTCTCTGAGGACCAGAGCTACATCCGCGTCTACCAGTTCATGATGCCGAACCAGCAGATGCGGGCGAGCCTCGTCGACGGCGAGGGCAAGGCCGCGAAGACGCCGGCGCTCGACGGGCACATCTGGGTGCCGATCGACGACGAGAACGTCTTCGTCTACAACATCCACTACGCCTCCACGGACGCGACGCCGCTGCCGCGGGAGAAGTTCCTCGAGGGCGAGCGCCGCAACGGCCGGCACCCCGACGACTACATCCCGGGCACCCACTGGCTGAAGCGCAACAAGTCGAACGATTACATGATCGACCGCCAGGTGCAGCGGACGAAGACCTTCACCGGCATCGAGGGCGTGAACACCCAGGACTTCGCGCTGCAGTCGGCGCTCGGCGGCGGCCCCATCGAGCCCCGCTGGCTCGAGGCCCTCGGCTCGACCGACCACGCCATCCAGGCCGCCCGCCAGCTCCTCCTCGACGCCGCGGAGGGCGTGAAGGAGGGCAAGGCGCTCGTCGGGACGGACCCCGAGGCCTACCGGAACGTCCGCGCCGGCGAGATGCTCATCCCCCGTGGCGTTCCGTGGCGGGACGCGACGAAGGAGATCGTCGAGACGAACTGGTGAGCTGAACCGCTCACGAAAAGGCGCCCCCGAAGGGGGCGCCTTTTCTCTTTCTCGTCGCTTGTCCGGCCGCTCGCCGGGCCGGGGCGCGCGGCGCGCCGCGTTCAGGGCTTGCGGAAGAAGAGCAGCAGGTAACCCGTCGTCGAGGAGTTGTAGATCACCGGCTGCACGGTGATCAGCTCCCATCCGCCCTCCTGGTAAGTGTCGAGGACCGACTGCACGTCCTGCGCCACGATCTCGGGAAGGCGTCCCGTCGCCCGGACCTCCACCACCTTGTGCTCAGCCACTGACGCTCCCTCCTGTGGGTACCCCCGAAAGCGGCCCGTAGCGGCGCTGCGGGGCCCGATGCCCGTCGCAAGCGCCCGCTCGGGGCCTCCGCAAGCGCGCGGACATCACCTTGCTTACCTGGAACGACGGGAGACTAGCGGAGGTGCCGCGACGGCGTCGACCCTCGTCAGCGGGTCGTCGCGGCGCCCTCGACTCGCCGTTCCGCGAGCAGCTATGGTCCGGCGAAAGGCGGGGAAGGACAGGGGGACTGCCATGAACATCGTCGTCGACCTCAACATCTGTCAGGGCCATTCGCAGTGCGAAGAGGCGGCTCCGGAGATCTTCCAGGTACGCGAAGGGGACAACGGTTACCAAAGTGTCGTCGTCAACGCGAACCCGGAGGCTGCGCTGCGCGAGAAGCTCGAGATGGCCGTCCGTCGCTGCCCGACCGAGGCGCTCTCGATCAGCGACTGACCCCGGCCGGTGCGGGCCGGTCGAGCGGTGACGACCGCGGTGCCGCCCGAGCCGCTGCTCGGGGGTGGGCCCGGGTCGGCGGACGCGCTCGTCGCCCGCGACGCGGCGGTCGTCTGGCACGGCTTCACCCAGATGGCGGCCTTCGCCGCCAACGCCCCGATCGTCGTCGAGCGGGCCGAGGGGCGCGAGCTGATCGACGTCGACGGCCGGCGCTACCTCGACGCGATCTCCTCGCTGTGGGTGATCACCCTCGGCCACCGCGTCCCCGAGCTCGACGCGGCGCTCGCCGAGCAGGCGGGGCGGATCGCCCACTCGACGATGCTCGGCAACGCGAACCGCGTCGTCCTCGAGCTTGCGGAGGCGCTCGCCGGGGTGGTCCCCGTCGACTCCCCGCACTTCCTCTTCGCCTCGGACGGCGCCTCGGCCGTGGAGCAGGCCCTGAAGATCGCCTTCCAGTACTGGCAGAACGCCGGCATCGTGGGGCGCGACCGCTTCCTCGCCCTCACCGACGCCTACCACGGCGACACCATCGGCGCGCTCTCGCTCGGCGACGGCGCCTTCGGCACGGCGCGCTTCGACCCGCTGCGCTTCCCGGTGCTGCGCGCCCCCGGCTACGCGCACGCGGGCTGGTCCGAGCAGGCCCTCGCGCTCGTCGCCGCGTACCGCGGCGAGCTCGCCGCGGTGGTCCTCGAGCCCCTCGTGCAGGCGGCCTCGGGGATCCTCACGACGAGCCCGGAGGAGGTCGCCCGCTTCTGCCGCGGCGCGCAGGAGATGGGGGTGCTCGTGATCGCCGACGAGGTGGCCACGGGCTTCGGCCGCACGGGCGCCCTCTTTGCCTGCGAGCGGGCGGGCGTCCGCCCCGACCTGCTGTGCCTCGGCAAGGGGATCACCGGCGGCTACCTGCCGATGTCGGCGACGGTGGCCTCGGGTGAGGTCTTCACCGGCTTCCTCGGCGAGGACCGCTCCGAGCGCACCCTCCTGCACGGCCACTCCTACGGCGGCAACGCCCTCGCCGCCGCGGTCGCCCTCGCACACCTCCCGCTCGTCTGTGCCCCGGCCCTCGCGACCCACGTCGCCGGGATCGCCGACCTCCTCGGCCGCCGCCTCGCCGAGGAGGTGACGGCACACCCCCTCGTGCGCGAGGTCCGCCAGTGCGGGCTGCTCATCGGTGTCGAGCTCGCAGCGGGGGGTGGCGACCGCGCCCGCCGGGTGGCCGCCGGCGCGGTCGAGCGCGGGGTGCTGCTGCGCTCGGTCGGCGAGGTGATCCCGATCGTCCCCCCGCTCACGACCACGGCCGGGGAGGTGGAGCGGATCGTGCGCGCGCTGCGCGGCGCGCTCGACGAGCGCAGCGCCGCGGAAGCGACACCGGCGCGCCGGTGAGCGCAGGCGACGGCAGCTGGCGCGGGCGCGCCGCCGCGGCCAGCGACGCGATCCGCCTCGCCGAGCAGTGGCGGCGGCGGCGGGTCTTCGCCGTGGCCGGGGAGACGGGGCTGATCGACACCGAGAGCGGGGAGCGCCTCGTCTCCTTCGCCTCCAACGACTACCTCGGCCTCGGCCGCGACGCGCGCGTCGTCGCCGCGGCCCGCGAGGCACTCGAGCGCGACGGGGCGGGGGCGGGGGCGGCACGCCTCGTCACCGGCACCCGCCCCGCGCACGCCGCCCTCGAGGAGGCGCTCGCCGCCCATCACGGCAGCGAACGGGCACTCGTCTTTTCGAGCGGGTACACGGCCAACGTCGGCGTCGTGAGCGCGCTCGCCGCGAGCGCCTCGGCGGTCCTCTCGGACGCGCTCAACCACGCCTCGATCATCGACGGCTGCCGCCTGGCCCGCAGCCCGACCCTCATCTACCGCCACCTCGACCTCGAGCACCTCTCGGCCCTCCTCGCGCGCACGCCGCCGCCGGCGCTCGTCGTGAGCGAGCTCGTCTTCTCGATGGACGGCGACGCGGTCGACCTCCCCGCGCTCTCGGCGCTGTGCGCCGCGCACGGCGCGCTGCTCATCCTCGACGAGGCGCACGGTGTCCTCGAGGTGGCGCCCGCTGCCGTTCCCGGGGAGCTGCTGCACGTCGGGACCCTCTCCAAGACCCTCGGCAGCCTCGGCGGCTACGTCGCCGGTGCGGCGCCCCTCGTCGACCTGGTCGAGAACCGCGCCCGCAGCTACCTGTTCACCACCGGCCTCAGCCCCGCAGACGCCGCCGCCGCGGCGCGCGCCCTGCAGATCCTCGACTCCGCCGAGGGCGAGGCGCTCGTCCGTCGTCTCGCGGCGAACGTCGCGCTGCTCGCGCCCGGCCACCGGAGCCCGATCGTGCCCGTCGTCGTCGGAGGCGCCGCCGAGGCCCTGGCCGCCTCGGCGGCGCTCGCCGGGGAGGGTTTCTACGTCCCCGCGATCCGTCCACCGACGGTGCCCTCCGGGAGCTCGCGCCTTCGCGCCACGCTCTCCGCGCGGCACTCGGCCGAGGAGATCGCCGCCCTCGCCGCGGCGCTTGGCCGCCTCGGCCTCACCACGGTGACCCGCCCGGCGCCTCCCCGGGCGGCCCCCTCGGTGCCGACCGTCGTGGTCGTCGGCACCGCCACCGACGTCGGCAAGACCTTCGTCGCCGTCGAGCTCGTCGGCGCGCTCGTCCGGGCGGGCCTGCGGGTCGCGGCACGAAAGCCGCTGCAGTCCTTTTCCCCCGGGGAGGGAGCGACCGACGCCGAGCGCCTCGCAGAGGCGAGCGGTGAGCCACCGCACGTCGTCACCGACGACCGCTTCAGCTACCCGGCGGCGGCGGCGCCGCCGATCGCGGCGCGCCGCCACGGGCGCCCCGAGCCGCGCCGCGGCGAGGTGCTCGGCTGGCTGGCGGCCTCGCTCCTCGACGCGGCCGGGGCCCCCGCCTACGACGTCGCCGTCGTCGAGCTCGTCGGCGGCCTCCGCTCGCCGCACGCCCTCGGCGCCGACGGCCTCGCCCTCCTCGGGGCGCTGCGGCCCGCCGAGGTGCTGCTCGTCGCCCCCGCCGGCCTCGGCGCGCTGAACGACGTCGCCCTCGCCACCGAGGCGATCGGCCGCGCCCTTCCGGGGGTGGCGTGCTCGGTGCTGCTCAACCGCTTCGACCGGCGGGAGGTGGTGCACCGCGAGAACCTCGAGTGGCTCCTCGAGGAGCGGCGGGGGGCCGTCTTCGCCGGCGACGGAGACGGGCGGGCGCGCTGCTACGCGGCGATCGCCGCCACCTTCACGGGGCGGCCGGGGCGTTGAGGGTGCCGTGCTGCGGGCAGCTCACGAGGGCGCGTGCCGGGGTGAGCTGGACCCGCAGCCTCGTGCCGCACACGCTGCAGTAGCGGGGAGGGTCGAGGGGTCGGCCGCAGCCCGCGCACTCGGCGAGGGTGCGGCCGCAGCCGCTGCAGTGGGCCGCTCGGGCGTCGCTCAGAGCACGTCGCCGAGCGCGCCGATCGGCATCTCCAGTGCGGCGAGCATCGCGAGGTCCTCCTCGGGGGCACGCCCGAGGGTGGTGAGGTAGTTGCCGACGATCAGGCCGTTGATCCCCGCCGAGAGGCCGGCGGCCTGCAGCTCGCCCAGGGTGAGCTCCCGCCCGCCGCCGTAGCGGAGGATCGCGTCGGGGAGGGCGAGGCGGAAGAGCGCGATCCAGCGGATCGCCTCGCGCGCCCCGAGGAGCGGGCGCTCGGAGAAGGGGGTGCCCGGCCGCGGGTTGAGGAAGTTCACCGGCACCTCGCCGGGGGAGAGGCGCTGCAGGTCCTCCAGCAGCTCGATGCGTTGGGCGTCGCTCTCGCCGAGGCCGAGGAGCGCGCCGCAGCAGAGCTCCATCCCGGCCGCGAGCACCGCCTCGCAGGTCGCGTAGCGCTCGGCGTAGCTGTGCGTGGTGACGACGGCGGGGAAGTGCGAGGCAGCCGTCTCGAGGTTGTGGTTGTAGCGGTGCACCCCGGCGGCGGCGAGGCGCGCCGCCTGCTCGGCGCTGAGGATCCCCGCGGAGACGGCGACGCGCACGCCGGTGCGCTCGGCGACGAGGGGCACGAGCTCCTCGAGGCGTCGCATCGTGCGCTCGTCGGGGCCGCGCAGGGCGAGCACGAGGCAGAACTCGCTGGCCCCGAGGGCGGCGGTCTCGCGCGCCGCGGCGAGTACCTCCTCGGTGTCGAGGAAGGGGGCCGGGCGGACAGGGGTCGGGAAGTGCGCGGACTGCGAGCAGAAGTGGCAGTCCTCGGGGCAGCCGCCGGTCTTCGCGGAGAGGATCCCCTCGATCTCGACGGTCGCGCCGGCGCGGTCGAGGCGCACCTCGTGGGCGAGCGCGGCGAGGGCGTCGAGCTCCCCGTCGGGAAGGACCGCGAGGGCCGCGAGCTCCTCGCGGGTGAGCAGGCGACGCTCCTCCAAGAGCGCGCTGCGGGCGCCGGCGAGCGCGACGGCGGAGGCCTCGGGGTCGAGGGGTGCGGGGAGGGCGGGGGGAACGGGCGGCGTCGCCCTGAGCTCGATCGCGACGGGGGGCTGCCGCACGGGCGGAAGGTAGCACAGGGCCCCGCGGGCACTTTTTGCACACCTCGACAGCGCGCGGCGCGCTGCGTAGCATCGCCAGCGATCTGCGCCGCCCGCGCACGGGGGACGATCCAACGCGCATTCAGCGGGGCGGTGGCGCGCTTAGGAGGCGGGATGTCGAACATCGAGCTCAGTGCGGCGTTGTTGTCCAACGCACGGAACGAGGCGCTCCTGAGCGGGCGCTCGCGCGCCCAGGGGATCGACCTGCGCACCTCGCGCCTCGGCGCCGGCGGCGCGCCCGCGGGCGCCCAGGTGACCGAGATCCCCCTCGCCCACCACCTCGCGGCGGTCGGCGCCGGTGACGACTCCTTCGTCGGCGTGCCGATCTTCACGACGCGCGGCTTCCCGCACACCCAGCTCGTCGTGCGCCCCGCCGCCGGGATCAGCGCCCCCGGCGACCTCGCCGGCAAGCGCGTCGGCGTCGCCGACCTCGGCGGCTCCGAGGCACTCTGGGCGCGCGGCGCGCTCGCCCACGAGTTCGGGGTCGCGGGCTCGTCGGTCGACTGGGTCGGTGAGCACGGGAGCGGGCCGCAGGCCGCGGGCGAGCTCCTCTCGCGCGACTCCTCGGTCGCCGAGGCCCTCGTCGGCGGCGAGCTCGACGCGGCCCTGCTCGCCGGTGGCGCCCTCGCGGAGGGAGACTCGGCGAAGCGCCTCTTCGCCGACCCGCGCGCCGAGGCCCGCCGCTACCACGAGAAGACGGGCTTCTTCCCCGCGCTGAGCGTCGTCGTCGTCGCCCGCGAGGTCGTCCGCCGCTTCCCCTGGGTGGTGCTCAACCTCTACTCGGCCTTCCTCGACTCCAAGCTGCAGACCGTCGCCGACGGCGCCGGGCTGCTCGCCCCCTACCTCGACGCCGGGGTGATCGACGGCGCGACCGGCAAGGCGCTCGCCACCGACATCTACACCTACGGCGTCACCCAGCAGAAGGACCTCCTCGAGACGGCCGCCGCCTACGCCCACGAGCAGGGGCTCTGCTCCTCGGCGCTCGGCCTCGAGCAGGTCTTCTACCCGCCGACGCTCGAACTGTAAGGCGCGGTGGGGGAGCTCGCCACGCTCGTCGCGGCGTGCCTCGCGCGCCCCGATGTCGACGCCGAGACGGCGCGGGCCCTCGCCGCGCTCGGCGACTGCGCCGCGGCGCTCGATCGCGCCAGCCCGCTGCACGTGACCGGCTCCGCGCTCGTCGTCCACCGCCCCTCCCGGCGCCTCCTGCTCCGCTACCACGAGCAGGTCGGGGGTTTCATCCAGCTCGGTGGTCATGCGGATCCCGGCGAGGAGGAGCCCTTCGCTGTGGCCCGCCGCGAGGCGGCGGAGGAGTCCGGCCTGCGCGACCTCACGTGGGAAGGGATGCCGGCTCCGGCGCCGCTCAGCCAGGTGGTCGTGGTCGAGGTCCCGGGGCCGGGGGCCCACCGCCACCTGGACTTCCGCTACCTGCTCTTCACCGAGGCGCCCGAGCGCGCCGTCGCCGAGCACGACGGGGCGCCGCTCCTCTGGGTGGGCGTCGACGAGGCCACCGGTGTGAGCACCGAGGAGAACCTCCGGCCGCTGTTCGCCGCGGCCGCCGCCAGCTGCTGAGACAGGGCTCTCAGTCGTCGGCGCCCGGGGGCCGGCGGTCGCGCTTTCTCGAGGCGAGCGCGCGCTTCTCCTGCAGGCGGCGCTCGACGGCGCCCTTCCCCGGCCTCGTCGGGACGCGCCGCGTCTCGGTGACGAGGGCGGCCGCGAGGCGCGCGGCGAGGCGCTCGCGGGCGAGCTCGCGGTTGCGCAGCTGGGAGCGCTCGTCGGAGGCGACGACGCGCACCACCGGACCGAGGCGCTCGAGCAGGCGCTGGCGCTGGCGGGGGCCGAGGGCGCGCGAGGCGACGATGTCGAAGCGCAGGGTGACACGGGTGTTCGCGGTGTTCGCGTGCTGGCCGCCGGGCCCGCCCGAGCCGGAGAAGGACCACTCGAGCTCCTCGGCGGGGAGGGTGAGGCCCCGTCGGACCCGGAGGGGCGCCGAGGGGTCGGCCACCGCTACGCCTGCTCGGCGACGGCAGCGACGGCGGGGACGCCGTCGGCCGGGCTCGCGGCGTCGTCGGGCAGCTCGAGGGGCTCGGTCGAGCGGGGGATGACGATCACCGCGACGAGGCCGATCACCGCGGCGATGACGAGGCCCCAGAAGACCGTGTGCGTCGCCTCGAAGAGGGCGGTGCGCAGGTAGGCGGTGGCGGCGCGGGGGAGGGTGCTGCGGCCGCCGCCGAGGATCCGCGAGGTGACGTTCACGCTCCTCGGCAGCTCGAGGGCGATCGCCTTCGGCGCGCGGCTGATGGAGGCGGCGAGCGAGGAGTTGGCGGCCGAGCCGAAGATCGCGACCCCGACCGCGCTGCCGATCGAGCGGGAGAACATGTTCGAGGCGGTGACCACCCCCCGGCGCTCCCAGCCGACGAGGCTCTGCATCGCGATGAGGACGGGGGTCGCGATGAGACCCAGGCCGAGGCCGATGATCACCCCGTAGGCGGCGATCACCACCACCGGGCTGTGCGCGGTGAGCGTCACGTAGCAGAGCGAGCCGACGAGGGTGAGGACGCCGCCGATGACGCCGGTCGAGTGGAAGCCGATGCGCAGGTAGATGCGCCCCGCGAAGCCCGCGGAGATCGGCCAGCCGAGGGTCACCGCGGCGACGACGAGGCCGGAGACGAGCGGCCCCACAAAGCGGACGCCCTGGGAGAAGGCGGGGACGTAGCTGGTGAGGCCGAGGAGCACCGCGCCGAGGGCGATGTTCGCGACGTTGCCCGCGGCGAGCGGCCGCCGGGACATCACCCACGGCGGGACCATCGGCTCGGGGACGTGGTGCTCGATGACGACGAAGAGCGCGACGAGCACCCCGCCGGCGACGAGCACGGCGATCTCGAGCGGCGAGGACCAGCGCCAGACCGCTCCCCCCTGCAGCAGGCCGAAGATGAGCGTGCTGAGGCCGACGGTGAGGACGACCGCGCCGGCGTAGTCGATGCGGTGCGAGCGGCGGGCGACGCCCTCGTGGAGGTGGCGCTGCAGGAGCACGACGGCGAGGATCCCGATCGGGAGGTTGATGTAGAAGATCCAGCGCCAGCTCGCGAACTGCGAGAAGGCGCCGCCGAGGGAGGGGCCGAGGATCGAGGCGATCCCCCAGACGCCCGCCGTGTAGCCCTGGACCTTGGCCCGCTCCCTCACCGTGTAGAGGTCGCCGACGACCGTCTGCACCATCGGGACGATCGCACCCGCGCCGAGGCCCTGCAGGCCGCGGAAGGCGATCAGGGACTCCATGTTCCAGGCGATGCCGCACAGCAGCGAGCCGCCGACGAAGAGCGCGATCCCGACGAAGAGGATCGGCTTGCGGCCGAAGAGGTCCGAGAGGCGGCCGTAGATCGGTACCGTGACGGCTTGCGTGAGGAGGTAGATCGAGAAGAGCCAGGGGAACAGGCCGAAGCCGCCGAGGTCGCGCACGATCGAGGGGACCGCCGTCGTCACGACCGTGCTGTCGAGCGCGGCGAGGCTCATCGTCATCATCAGCGCCGCGAGCACCGGGCCGCGCGGGTCGCGCCAGAGGTGCAGCGGCCCCTCGTCGCCGGTCGTGTCGGTTCCACCGCTCGCGCTGCGCATCGTCTCTCAGTCCCCGTCCCAGTGTTCCACGACGGCGCGCGCGGCGAGGAGGAGCTGGTAGCAGGCGTAGCCGTCGGTGATGCCGACGAAGGAGAGGCCGGCCTTCTCCATCACGCGACGGCTCGCGGTGTTCTCGGGGAGGGCCCTGCCACGCACCACCGCCACCGCGCCACCGCGCGCCACCTCGACGAGCGCGGCGAGCGCCGCGGTGCCGTAGCCCCTCCCCGCCGCGCTCTCGACGATCCCGTAGCCGACCTCGACGGCGCCCTCCGCGTCGGGTGCGGAATGGAAGTTGATCCCCCCGACCACGCTCCCGCCCTCGGTCTCGATCACCTCGTAGGGGCCGAAGGGGCCCGGGGCCCGCCCCTGGTCGAGGTCGCGCAGCAGCGCCCCGGCCGCCTCGCGGTCCCCCTCGCTCGGGAAGTCCGGGGCCCAGTGGTCGGTGACGTCGGGCGCCCGGTCACAGATCCGGCGCGCCCGCTCGGGGGTGAGGAGGCGGAGCACGACCGGTGCCGCGACTGGCTCTCGGCATGGTGCGGCCATCGGGGGATGGTCGCGCAGCGGCGTGCGCCCCGCACGCCCGGAATAAGCGGCGCCGGCGATTCGTTGACAAGGTCTATGAAAGTTGGCGACCAGATCGAGGACTTCACCCTGCCCGACGAACAGGGGCGGCCCGTCACGCTCTCGGAGCTGTGGGCCGGGGGGCCGGTGGTGCTCTTCTTCTACCCGGCGGCGATGACCTCCGGCTGCACCGCCGAGGCCTGCCACTTCCGTGACCTGGCCGGCGAGTTCGCGGCGCACGGCGCGGCGCGCGTCGGGATCAGCGCGGACGGGGTGGACAAGCAGCAGAGCTTCTCGGCGCTGCACTCCTTTGACTACCCGCTCCTCTCCGACGCCGAGCGGACGGTCGCCCGCCGCTTCGGGGTGCGGCGCTCCTTCGGGCCGCTGACCACCAAGCGCTGGACCTTCGTGATCGGGCGCAGCGGGCGGCTGCTCGAGGTGATCAAGAGCGAGACCCGCATGAACCGCCACGCGGACCGAGCGCTCGAGGTCCTCGCCGCCTATCGCTGAGGTGCCGGCGCGGGGTTGCCGTAGGCGTACGCGGCTGTGCAAGGGTGGCGAGATGCAAGCAGGGATCATCGGAGGGACCGGGCCGGCGGGACGCGCCCTCGCCGTCCGCCTCGGCGCGAACGGGGTGTCGGTGCTGCTCGGCTCGCGGGACCGGGCGCGCGGCGAGGAGGTCGCCGCCGAGGTGATCGCCGAGGCCGGCACCTTCGGCCTCGACATCGTGGGCGTCGACAACGCGACGGCCGCCGGTGCCGAGGTCGTCGTGCTCGCCACCCCCTGGGACGGTGCCGTCTCGACGGCGCGCGACCACGCCGAGACACTCTCGGGCAAGGTCGTCGTCTCGATGGTGAACGCCCTCGCCCGCGTCGGCAACGAGTTCCAGGCGCTCGTCCCGGCGCGCGGCTCGATCGCCGCCAGCGTGCAGGCGGTGCTCCCCGGCTCGCGGGTCACCGCCGCCTTCCAGCATCTGCCGGCGCGCGAGCTCGGCGACCTCGCGCACGCCCTCGACTGCGACGTCCTCGTCTGCGCGGACGACCGTGAGGCGGGCGAGGTGACCGGCCGCCTCGTCGAGGCCGTGCCGGGGCTGCGGGCGGTGCAGGCGGGCTCGCTCGCCTCGGCCAACGCCGTCGAGGCGCTGACGGCGGTCCTCCTCAACGTGAACATCCGCTACAAGACCCACGTCGCGGTGAAGCTCCCGGGCCTCCCGGAGCGCTGAGTGCAGCTCTTCGACACCCGTCGTGGCGAGGCCGTCCCCTTCGAACCGGGGCCCGTCGTCACGATGTACACCTGCGGGATCACCCCCTACGACGCGGCGCACCTCGGCCACGTCGCGACCTACCTCGCCTACGACGTGCTGCAGCGACGGCTGCGCGACCTCGGCCACGAGACGCGCTGCGTGCGCAACGTCACCGACGTCGACGACGACCTCCTGCGAAAGGCGCGCAGCCTCGGCGTCCACTACCTCGATCTCGCCGCCGAGGAGACCGCCCGCTTCGACGAGCACATCCGCGCCCTCGGCCTCCTGCCCTCCTACTCCGAGCCGCGCGCCACGTCGGCGATTTCGGACATCCTCCGCTGCGTGGGCAAGGTCCTCGACGCCGGCGCCGCCTACCAGGCGGGCGGGGCGGTCTACTTCGACGTCTCCTCGTTCTCCCGCTTCGGCGAGATCTCGGGGCTGTCGCGCGACGAGATGCTCCTCCTCGCCGCGGAGCGGGGCGGCAACCCCGACGACCCCTTCAAGGACGACCCCCTCGACTTCGTCCTCTGGCAGCCCTCCCTCGAGGACGAGCCGGCCTGGGAGTCGCTGTGGGGCCCGGGACGGCCGGGCTGGCACATCGAGTGCTCGGCGCTCGCGCTGCGCGAGCTCGGTACGACGATCGACCTGCACGGCGGGGGAGCGGACCTCATCTTCCCGCACCACGAGTGCGAGGCGGCGCAGTCCGAGACGGCGACGGGGGAGCCCTTCGTCCGCCACTGGATGCACGTCGGCATGGTCCGCCTCGGTGGCGAGAAGATGTCGAAGTCGCTCGGCAACCTCGTCTTCGCGGGCGAGCTCCTGAAGGACCACGACGCGGCCGCGATCCGCCTCGCCGTGTTGTCCCAGCACTACCGGAGCTCCTGGGAGTGGGAGGAGCGCCTCCTCACCGAAGCCGAGGCGCGCCTCGAGCGCTGGCGGGGCGCGGGGCGCGGCGAGGCCGGCCTCGGCGCCGTGCGCGCCCGCCTCGACGAGGACCTCGACACCGCCGGCGCGCCCCCGGGG
>DATLTN010000042.1 GCA_035533595.1 Acidimicrobiales bacterium | reverse complement strand
GCTGCGCGAGCCGCGGCGCCTCGCCGAGGGCGAGGTGCCGACCGACGCCGACTGGCAGTGGGTGCGGCCGTGGCTGAAGAGCTCGAAGGGCTTCACCTTCGACAAGCCGCAGATGGGGCTCGGCCGCTGAGCTGAGGCCGGCGTCAGCCCGCGCTCGCCGCCTTGGCGTCGAAGGTGGCGACGAGGTGGCGCGCCGCGCGCGCCTCGTCGACGCGTCGCACCGGGGTGGTGTGCGGCGCGCCAGTGAAGGCCTCTCCCCCGCCCTCGGCGCGCGCCGCGGCGGCGATCGAGACGAGTGCCCGCGCCAGCGCGGCGACCGTCTCGGGACTCTCGGTCTCGGTCGGCTCGATCATCAGCGCCTCCTCGACGATGAGCGGGAAGTAGACGGTCGGCGCGTGGAAGCCGTGCTCCATGAGGGCCTTGCCGACGTCGAGCGCCCGTACCCCCGTCTCGCGCTTCAGCGAGGCCGCGGAGACCACGCACTCGTGCATCACCGGTCGGTCGTAGGGGAGGTCGTAGGCGCCGCGCAGCTGCTCACGGAGCCAGTTCGCGTTGAGCACCGCGGCGTCGGCGACGCGCCGCAGCCCCTCCGCGCCGTTCAGCTTGATGTAGCTCCAGGCGCGCAGAAGGACGAGGGCGTTGCCGTGGAAGGAGTGGATGCGGCCGATCGAGCGCGCCGGCCGCTCGAGGGCGAAGTGCCCGTCGCGGCGCACCGGCCGCGGGCCGGGGAGGAACTCGACGAGCCGCGGGCTGACGGCGACGGGTCCCGCGCCAGGGCCGCCGCCGCCGTGCGGCGTGGCGAAGGTCTTGTGCAGGTTGAGGTGGACGATGTCGAAGCCCATGTCACCGGGGCGCACGACGCCGAGGATCGGGTTGAGGTTCGCCCCGTCGTAGTAGAGGAGGCCGCCGACGGCGTGCACCGCGGCCGCGATCTCGACAATGTCCTCCTCGAACAGGCCGAGGGTGTTGGGGTTGGTGAGCATGATCCCCGCGACGTCGGTGTCGAGGGCGGCGCGCAGCGCCGCGAGGTCGACGAGCCCGCGCGCGTCGGAGCCGACGGTCGTCACTTCGTAGCCGCCGAGCGTCACCGAGGCGGGGTTGGTGCCGTGCGCGGAGTCGGGGATCACCACCCGCGTACGCGTCTCGCCGCGAGACTCATGGTAGGCGCGCATGAGGAGCAGCCCGGTGAGCTCCCCGGCGGCGCCGGCCGCCGGCTGCAGGGTGGCGGCGGCCATCCCGGTGATCGCGCAGAGGTCCTCCTCGAGTTCGACGAGGACCTCGAGCCAGCCCTGCACCGCGTGCGCCGGCGTCGCGGGGTGCACCGCCGCGAAGGCGGGCAGGCCGGCCACCTGGTCGCAGAGCTTGGGGTTGTACTTCATCGTGCAGGAGCCGAGCGGGTAGGCGCCGAGATCGACCGAGTACTGACGGCTGGCGAGACGGCTGAAGTGGCCGACGAGGTCGCGCTCGGAGACCTCGGGGAGCGCGACCGGCTCGGGGCGCAGGTGGGAGGCGGGGACGAGCTCCTCGGCCGACCACTGCGGGAGGGCGCTCTGGCGGAGGCTGAAGGCGCGCCGCCCCGGCGAGGAGAGCTCGAAGAGCGTCGGCTCGGCGGCGTCACCGAGGAGCGGCGCGCTCGCCGCCACGCCACCGCCGGGGCGGGGGGTGGCGGCCTGGTCGGTGAGGGTCATCGGGCGGCCTTTCCGAGGGCGGTGAGGTAGGCGTCGATCTCGTCGCGGCTCCGGCGCTCGGTCACCGCGACGAGGAGCGTGTCCTCGAGGTCGCTCCCCTCGAAGCCCTCCTCGAGGGCGATGCCGGCGAGGAAGCCCTCCTCGAGCATGCGGTTGACGACGACCGCGGCGCCCACCTCGCAGCGCAGCCCCACCTCGCGCAGCACCGGCTGGTCGTGCGCGCGCCGCACCGGTGGCGGCAGGTTGTCGAGGAGGTAGCGGGTGCCGCGCGCGCAGGCGAGCGCCACCTCGCGAAGGCCCGAGGCGCCGAGCCAGCCGAGCTGCACCGCACTCGTCACCGCCATCAGGGTCTGGTTCGTGCAGACGTTGGAGGAAGCCTTCTCGCGGCGGATGTCCTGCTCGCGGGCGCGCAGCGTGGTCACGTAGCTGAGGCGGTCGTCGAGGTCGACCGTCTCGCCGACGAGCCGACCGGGCAGGCGGCGCACGAGGTCCTCCCGGCAGGAGAAGAGGCCGAGGTAGGGGCCGCCGAAGCCGAGCGGCGTCCCGAAGACCTGCCCCTCGCCGACGACGACGTCGGCGCCGAGCTCGCCGGGCGAGCGGAGCAGCCCCGCCGCGATCGGGTCCTGGCAGACGACGAGGAGGGCGCCGCTCGCATCGGCGAGGGCGCGCGCCTCGCGGAGCTCCTCGATCACGCCGAGATAGTTCGGGTAGGCGACGACGACCGCCCCCGCCGCGCCGCCGTCGGTCGGCCAGGCGCTCCTGCCCGCGGCGAGGGGGACGGTCTCGATCTCGTGGCGGGTGCCGCGACCGAAGGTGGCGAGCACCTCGCGGTAGTGGGGGTGGACCCCCTGCGAGCAGAGGACGCGCTCGCTGCCCGTCGTCGCCACCGCGAGGTTCACCGCCTCGACGAGCGCCGCGGCGCCGTCGTAGAGGGAGGCGTTGGCGATCGGCAGCCCCGACAGGCGCGAGACCATCGTCTGGTACTCGAACAGCGCCTGCAGCACCCCCTGCGCGACCTCCGGCTGGTAGGGGGTGTAGGAGGTGACGAACTCCGGGCGGGAGGCGAGGGCGCGCGTCACCGCCGGCACCTCGTGGTCGTAGGCGCCGCCACCCGCGAAGCAGACGAGCTCGCCGCCGCGCACCGCGGCGTTGCTCGCACCGAGCTGTTCGACGCGCGCCACGAGGTCGAACTCCCCCATCCCCGGCGCGAGGCCGAGGCCGCCGGCGAGGCGGATCGCCGCCGGGATGGTGGCGAAGAGCTGTTCGGTGCTTTCGAGGCCGAGGGCCCCGAGCATCGCCGCGATGTCGGCGTCGGTGTGCGGGACGAAGTCAGCCATCCACGCCAGCTCCTGTCAGCTCGTCGGCCGCGACGACGGCCTTTACGTCGAGGCGGTGGAAGGGCCCCTTCACGACGGCTGCCGTCCGCGGCCCGCCGCGGGCCTCGACCGTGACGGCCTCGCCGGGGGCGACGCTCGGCGGCAGGAACGCGAGGGCGATGCCGCGGCCGAGCACCGGTGAGAAGTTGCCGCTCGTGAGCACCCCCGGGCCGATGGCCGTGGTGCAGCCCTCTCCGGCGTGGAAGGGGCGCCGCCCGCCGCCGAGCAGTGCCCGCAGCCGCCGCGCTGGGCCGGCGGCTCGCTCGCTGACGAGCGCCTCGCGCCCAGTGAAGGGCCCCTTGTCGAAGGCCACCACCCAGGAGAGGCCCGCCTGTAGCGGGGTGATCCCCGCGCCGAGCTCGTGGCCGTGCAGCGGCAGGCAGGCCTCCAGGCGGAGGGTGTCGCGGGCGCCGAGGCCGGCGGGCACGACACCCTGGGCGACGAGCGCGCGCAGGAGCGCCGCGGCAGCCTCGGGAGGGAGCGCGCACTCGACGCCGTCCTCCCCCGTGTAACCGGTGCCGGCGACCACGCCCTCGGCGCCCCCGAAAGAGAAGGGGGCGACGCCGAAGTGGCCCACCGCGGCAGCCTCGGGGGCGACCGTCGCCAACTGTTCGCGGGCCCGCGGCCCCTGCACGGCGAGGACCGCCCGCTCGGCGGTGACGTCGTCGCCTCCGACCGCGGCGCGCACCCGCTCGGTGTTGGAGGCGTTCGGCATCAGGTCGAAGCGCTCCTCGTCGACCCACCAGACGATGCAGTCGTCGAGGACCGCTCCCTCCTCGTCGAGGAGGTGGGTGTACTGCGCATGACCGGGGGCGATGCGGTCGAGGTCGTTCGAGAGCCCCCGCTGCAGCGCGCCCTTGGCGTCGGGGCCAACCAGGCGGACCGTGCCGAGGTGGCTGACGTCGAAGACGACCGCGTCGCGACGGCAGGCGAGGTGCTCGGCGAGGGTGCCCGTCGGATAGGCGAGCGGCATTTCGAAGCCGCCGAAGTCGACAAAGCGCGCCCCGAGCTGCTCGTGTTCGTGGTGCAGTGGGCTGTGTCGGAGGCTCACGCCGGCGTTTGCGATGGGCTCATCCTACGGCCCGGCGCGGCTCCAGGAGCAGCCCCGCGGGGGCGAGCAGACCGGCCTTCACGAGCAGGTTGGCGTAGTCGCGGCGATAGAGGATCCGCACCGAAACCTCGGGGTAGAGCTCCTGGAGGCGGCGCAGCTTGCGGTTCTTCCGGGTCACGAGCTCCTGGCGGAGCGTCGTCAGCTCCAGGAAGAGGTCGTGCTCGGGGAGGTAGAAGTCGGGGCGGAAGGCCGAGGTCGGCCGCCCCTCGGCGTCCCAGGAGAGCACGAACTCGACCGGCTCGTACTCCCAGACGATGCCGTAGAAGTCGAGCAGCTCGGCGAGGCGCCCCTCGGACTCGTGCGCGAACCGCGGTGCGGCGACGAGCCTCGTGGGGGCGCGCACTCGGCTAGTTCTCGCCCGCGGCCCGTGGCGCCGGCGCGGCCTCGGCCGCGGCGCCCCGCGCCCGGTCGATCTCGAGGATCGCGGCGTTCACCTCGTCGAAGACGCCGGCGAGGGGGACGATGTTGAAAACGCCCTGCCCGCCGCGCAGGAGGTCGATGATCTCCTCGCCGTTGCGCAACAGCACGCTGTCCTCGGCGGCGAGGACGAGGTTGGCGGTCGTGAGGTCCTCCCCCGAGTCGCGCAGGCAGGCGATCGCCTTGCGCGCCTTTTGCAGGTTGACGCCGCCGTCGAGGAGCTGTTTCACGACCTTCAGCTCGAGGACGTCGCGGTAGTCGTAGATCCGCTGGCTGCCGCTCCCCTTGGCGTCGACGAGCGAGGGTCGGAGGAGGCCGGTCCGTGCCCAGTAGTCGAGCTGGCGGTAGGAGATCCCGACGATCTTGCAGACCTGTGGCGCGTGGAACCCGATGTCGTTGCTTGGCACTGCGTCCTCCCTGTCCACCCGTGACCGGGCGGCGGCCGTTCTCGGTCAGCCGTCCTACACCCGCGTAGTTACGCCGGTGTGAGGAGATTAGCGCGTCGACTCCGCAGGTCAGCGTCATTTGCGACGCCGCGGGTCCGTCAGCCGGAGAAGTCCTCGGGGCGGATCTGGTTGAGGAAGTCGCGGAACTGGCCGACGAGCTCCTCGGGGTTCTCCTCGACCGCGACCTCCGGCTCCTCTTCGATCACCACGCCGGCGATCTCCATCAGGTCGTCCTCGACGTAGATCGGCGAGTCGGTGCGCGCCGCCAGCGCGATCGCGTCGGAGGGGCGCGCCGAGATCTCGACCTTGCGCTCGCCCGCCTGCAGGTGGACGACGGCGAAGAAGGTGCCCTCGCGGATCTCGGTGACGACGATGCGCTCGACGGTTGCGCCGAACGCGTCGACGAGCTCCTTCATCAGGTCGTGCGTCATCGGCCGCGGCACGGCGACGCGCTCGAGGGCGTAGGCGATCGCGGTCGCCTCGGGGGCGCCGATGTAGATCGGCAGCGAGCGTTCGCCCGCGACCTCTTGGAGCAGCACCACCGGCGTGTTCGTCGGCAGGTCGACCCGCAGCGCGGCTAGCCGCACCTCCAGCATTTCTGCAACTTACCCCCGCCCGTGCAAAGTTGCGCCCCCGGCCCGCGGGCCGTAGAGCGCGAGGCGGGCGGCTGCCGGGTCAGCGTCGAGGACGAGGGGGTCGACGGCGTAGATCGCGGGCAGGTTGCGGTACTGCTCGGAGAGGTCGAGGCCGTAGCCGACGAGGAAGCGCTCGTCGGTCGCCTGGCCGCAGTAGTCGACCTCGAGGGGCAGGATGTGGCGCTCGCGGCGGTCGAGCAGCGCGCACAGCTGGACGCTCTTCGCGCCACGCGCCGCGAGTAGCTCGAGGACGTAGCGGACCGAGAGGCCGGTGTCGACGATGTCGCGCACGAGCACGACCTCGCGCCCCTCGACGTCGACGTCGAGGTCCTTCATGAGACGCACCCGGCGTTCGCCGGGGCGGTAGGCGCTCATCGAGAGGAAATCGACGACGCAGGGGCTCTCGATCTGGCGCAGCAGGTCCGCCAGGAAGATCGCGCTGTCCTTCAGCAGCCCGACGAGGACGACCTCGCGGGGGTGAGTGACGGTGATCTCGGCACCGAGCCGGGCGACGTGCGCCGCGATGGCGTCGGGCTCGAGGAAGGGTCGGAGGCCGACGGTCACCCGCCGAGCAGGTCGCGCGTCGCCCGCTGCACGAGCGAAGCCTGCAGCGCGGCGCCGAGGGTGGCGAGCTCCTCCAGCTGCTCGCCGGCGAGCACCCGCGAGGCGGGGTTGCGCTGCAGCAGCAGCGGCGTCACGACCTGGGAGAACAGGCCGGCCTCGCGCTCCGCGGCGTGCTTGAAGGTGCGGAGGTGGCGGGCCTCGATGCCGAAGCGGGCGAAGCCCGCAGCGGCGCGCACGAGTGGCAGCACGTCGTCGGTGAAGCAGGCGACGCCGGCGATCGCCGTCGCCTCGATGAGGCCGTACTCCTCGAGCGCGGAGACGAGCGACGGCTCGACGCCCGCCGCGGCGGCGAGCTCGGCGCAGGTGAAGGCGCCGGCGGCGAGCGCCCCGCGGGCGGCCGCGGAGGGGCGGGCGGAGCGCGGCTCGGCGGGCGGGGCGGCGGGAGGCGAAGCGGGCTCCTCTTCGCTCCGGGCAGCAGGGGCCTCCGGCGCCGCGGCGACAGCCTCCGGTGGGGCCGAGGGCGGCTCGGGGGCGGGCCGGGGCGCGGCCGACGCCTCGGGGGGGCGCGGCGGCGCGGGGCGCTCCTCGAGCGTCGCGCGGGCGGGGGCGATCACACGCGCGCTGAGCGCCGGGACGCGCGCCGCGGGCGCGGCGTTGCTCGCCGGGGCGCGCAGCGCGTGCGCCGGGATGCGGACGTCGTCTGCGGGCGGCGGGCCGTCGGGGACGAACTCGTCGAAGAGCGAGGCCTCGACGGGCTCGGTCGATGCGCGGCCGTTCCCGCTCTCGAGGCGCCCCTTGATCACCTTCAGGGGGAGGAAGTGCTCGCGCTGCTGGCGCAGGATCCAGCGCAGCCGCTCGACGTCGGGCTCGTAGAACTTGCGGTAGCCGGACGGCGTGCGCTCGGGCGAGATCAGGCCGCGGCTCTCGAGGAAGCGGATCTTCGAGATCGTGACGTCGGGGAACTCCTCGACGAGCAGGTCGAGGACCTCGCGGATGGACAGGTAGCTACGGTCGGTGGGGCTCCGCCCCGCTGCACCCATCAATGCGACCGGGAGACCAGGAAGACGAGCTTGAACTTCCCGATCTGCACCTCGTCGCCAGAGCTCAAGGCAACCTTCTCGATCCGCTCGCGGTTCACGTAGGTGCCGTTCAGCGAGCCGACGTCGCAGAGCTGGTAGCCGGCCTCCTCCCGCAGGAACTCCGCGTGCCGACGGGAGACGGTGATGTCATCGAGGAAGATGTCGCTCTCGGGGTGGCGGCCGACGCGGGTCGTCTCGTTGTCGAGCAGGTACTTCGCCCCGCTGTCGGGGCCGCGCTTCACGACGAGCACACCGATCCCCTCGGCGAGCTCGGGCAGCGCGAGGGCGAGCTCCTCGTCGCCGAGGTCCCCCGAGACATCGTCCGGCATGAACGCGACGGTGTTCACCGTGCTCGGGGTGAGTGCCGCACCGCACGACGAACAGAAGTTCGCGTCGGGGGGGTTCCGGTGGCCGCAGTTGTGGCAGAACACTCCGTCCACGGTAGTCCCTCCCTGGGGCCCGTGCCCCTGGCGAAGACGCCCTCGCGCGTCAGGAAATCGTTAACTCGCGGTAGGCATGCGCGTCGAGCAGCGCTGCCAGCGCGGCGGCGTCGGCGCCCTCGAGGACGCAGACCCAGCCCTCGCCGTAGGGGTCGGCGTTCATCGTCTCGGGGTGCTCGGCGAGCGCCGAGTTCACCTCGACGACCCTGCCGGCGACCGGCGCGTAAACCTCCGAGACCGACTTGGTGGACTCCACCTCGGCGAGCGCCGCACCGGCGGCGACCTCGGCGCCGACGGTTGGCAGCTCGACGAAGACCACGTCGCCGAGGGCCTCCTGGGCGAAGTCGGTGATGCCGACCCGCACGCGTCCACCCTCCTCGCGGGTCCATTCGTGGTCGGTGCTGTAGCGCAGGTCGTCGGGGATCTCCATGTGCGAAATGTATCGAAGGGAGGCCGGCCCTGACCGTGGCCGCGCCGCGCGTCAGCCTTCGGTGAGGATGCGCCCGATGTCCTCGGCGGCGGCACGCGCCCGCCCGCTCGAGGCGGCGGGGTCGTCGGCCTCCGCGTAGACGTGCGTCACGGGGTCCTCGGCGTCGGGGACGACGAGGGTCCAACCGTCGGGATCGACGCTCTTCACCCCGTCGATCAGCACGACCTGGTCGCCGCGCGCGTGCTCGAGGAGGCCCCGCATCACCGTGCCCTTCTGCTCGAAGGGGGTGTGCACCGCGAGGTGCACGACGTTCACCGAGGGCAGGCCGACGAGGGCGTCGGAGAGGTGGGCGCCGCGGTGGGCGAGCAGTGCGAGCAGGTGCACGAGGGCGGAGACGCCGTCGAAGGCGGGGAGGAACTGCGGGAAGGCGATCCCCCCCTCCCCGTCCGCCGCGAAGTGCGCACCGCTCTCGCCGGCGAGCTCCATGAGGTGCGAGGTGCCGAGCTTGGACCACGCCACCTCGGCGCCGAGCTCGGCGGCGAGCTCGTTCACCCGCCAGCTCGCGCTGACGGGCATCGCGATGCGCGCCGCGGGCACCGACTCGGCGACCAGGCGGGTGAAGGCGAGCAGCGTCTCGCCGTCGCTGAGGACGCGCCCGGTGTCGTCGACGAGGGTGAGCTGCTCCCCGTCGGGGCTGATCACCGCGCCGAGGTGGGCGCCGGAGGAGCGGACGAGATCGGCGAGGCGGTGTGCGTGGACGGAGCGGTCGAACTCGAGGACCCCGACCGTCGAGACGAGGGGGTTGACGACGAGGACGTCGGCGGAGAGCTTGGCGAGGACGTTCGGCATCACGAGGCTCGCCGCCCCGTAGGCGTAGTCGAGGACGAGCTTGAACCGGATCTTCCTGAGCGCCTCGAGATCGATGCCGGCCATCAGCCCGGCGGTGTACATCTCGACCGTGCGGGCGGGGAAGTCGATGTCGCCGATCTCCGCGGCGAGCACGCGGCGCGGCCCCTCTCGGTCATAGAGACGCTCGATCCGCCGCTGCATCCCCTCGTCGATGTCGACGCCCTCGGCGTCGAGGAAGCGGATCACGACCGACTGCGGGTCGTCGTTCGCGAGGCGCACCGTGACGCCACCCGAGGCGGGCCCCGAGCGCACCTGGAAGCGCGTCACCGGGATCGTCGCCACCTCGAGGTCCTCGACGTTCAGCCCCGCGGCGGTGAGGCCGACCATGATCGCCCGCTTCAACATGCGCGCCGAGCGGGAGGAGTCGCGCGAGGTCGTGACGACCGAGCCCTTCGGGAGCGTCGTCGCGTAGGAGAGCGCGACGCGCACCGCGAGCTCGGGAGAGAGGTCGACGTTTGCCAGCCCGGAGACGCCGAGGCGGCCGAAGAGCGAGCGCGAGCCGCGGGACTCCCAGATGATCGACTGGGTGACCGTCGCCTCGTCCTCGACGACCTTGTTCGGGTAGATCTTCACCCCGGAGGTGATCACCGCCTGCTGGCCGATGCGGCAGTTGTCGCCGAGCACGACGCCCTCCTCGAGGTGCGCCCCCTGGCGCAGCTCGCCCGAGCGGCCGATCACGCTGCCGCGCACGTTCACCCCCGTGCCGAGGAAGCAGTTGTCGTGGACGACGGACTGCTCGAGCTCGGCGCTGTCGCTGACGCGCACGTTGGCGCCGAGCACGGTGTAGGGGCCGAGGCGGGCGCCCGGCCCGATTCGGCAGTTGTCGCCGATCAGCACCGGCCCCTCGATCACCGCGCTCGGGTCGATCTCGGCCCCGGCGCCGACGAAGACCCCCGGGCGGAGCGGGAAGGCGTCGATCTCGACGTTCACCTTGCGGTCGAGGACGTCCTTGTGCGCCGCGAGGTAGGCCTCGAGCGTGCCGACGTCCTCCCAGTAGCGGTCGGTGACAAAGCCGTAGAGGCGGGCGTCCGCGGCGAGCAGCTCGGGGAAGACCTCCGAGGAGAAGTCGACCGGCGTGTCCGGCGCGACGTGGTCGAGGACCTCGGGCTCGAGGACGTAGATACCGGTGTTGATGGTGTCGGAGAAGACCTGCCCCCAGGTCGGCTTCTCGAGGAAGCGCTCGATCCGCCCCTCGTGGTCGGTGATCACGATCCCGAACTCGAGGGGGTTCTCGATCGGCTTCAGGCAGAGCGTCGCCGTCGCCTTCTTCTCCTCGTGGAAGGCGACGAGCTCGGTGAGGTCGACGTCGGTGAGGACGTCACCGGAGATCACGAGGAAGCGCTCGTCGAGCTCGTCGCGGGCGTTTCGCACCGAGCCGGCCGTGCCGAGCGGGGTCTCTTCGGTGGCGTACGCGATGCGCACCCCGAAGTCCGAGCCGTCGCCGAAGTAGGTGCGGATCGTGTTCGCGAGGAAGGCGACGGTGACCACGATGTCGGTGAAGCCGTGGCGCTTCAGCAGGCCGATCACGTGCTCGGCCATCGGCCGGTTGGCGAGCGGGAGCATCGGCTTCGGCTGGCTCGTCGTGAGCGGGCGCAGCCGCGTCCCCTCACCTCCCGCCATGATCACCGCCTTCACCGCCGGACCTCCCCCGCGCTCGCGCTCATGCCGCCCCGCCGGCCGAGCCGCTGCGGCCGGCGAGCGCGCGCCGGGCAGTCGGGAGGTAGCTCGCCGTCGCGACGCAGCTGAGCGCGAAGGCCGCGATCGCCATCACCCACCCCACTACCCGCACGACGTGCCAACCGCTCCCAGGTCCGTAGGAGGCGACGAGGAGCGGGATCGCGCACATGAGGCCGAAGGTCGCCGCCTTGCCGACGAAGACGACGTCGATCCGCCGGCCGGCGAGCGTCGCGACCACGAGCATCATGGTCGAGGTGAGGAGCTCGCGGACGAGCACCGCCGCCGCCAGCCAGAGCGGCACCGCCCCGTAGACGACGCTCGCCACCACCGCGCCGGCGACGACGAGGCGGTCGACCGTCGGATCGAGCATCTTTCCGATCGTGCTCACCTGGTTGAAGCGGCGGGCGATGTAGCCGTCGAGGAAGTCCGTCGCCCCGGCGACGCCGAGGAGCGCGGCCGCGACGACCCGCCCGCCGTCGGCGAAGAGCGTGACGAAGAAGGCGGCGAGGAGGCCGAGGCGGGCCACCGAGAGCAGGTTCGGGAGGGTAAGGACCCGCCCGAGGGCGGCGGTGTCGAGGGGCTCCGCAGCGGGGGTCACGGCGGTGCCGTCGGGGGTGGCCACGTCGGGGCCGGCCGGAGCGGGCCTAACGGCCACGGAGAATATTGCGCAGGACGAGCGCGAAGACCGTGAGCACCGCGCCTGCCGCGGTGGTGGTGCGTACCCGCTGCGCGGTGGTGCCGGCCCGCACGATCGCGGCGACGACGATCTCGGCGTCGGCCTCGGTGAGCTCGGGGATGAGCTGGTCGACCACGGCACGCGCCGCGGCCTCGTCGGGGCGATGGTGCAAGAAGCGGGCCTGCGCGAGCTCAAACTGCGCGGCGCGGCGGAATTCACCTGCGAGCGCGTCGGCGTCGCGACCGTGGCGCCACTCCCCCGGGTAGGTGGCGCCTTGCAGCTGCCGATCCCACCACGACTGCAGGTACCGACTGAATCGCGCACCGCGGGCCGCCATGGGGGCGAGTCTAGGTCCGAGCCGCCGCGGCCCTCTGGAAGACTCGCAGGTGACGGGCGGCGGCGCCGCCGGTCAGACGAGCGAGAGGGACGGGAGGGAGATGGCGGACCAGGAGCAACTCCTCGAGGCGATCGGAGCGCGCTTGCTCGAGCAGATCGGCCTCGGCGCGACGAGCGACACCGTGCTCAAGCTCGCGGAGGCGTGGGCGTGGGTGCACTCCCCCGCCGCCGCGCACGGGGCGCGCGCGAGCGACTGAGCCCCGGCAGCCGTCGCCCGGGGGTGCCGGCGGCGACTGGCTACCCTCTCTCGGTCATGACTCCCCCGCCCCCTTCCCGGCGCGCGCCGCGTGAGAGGACGCGCCGGTGATCGCCCCGCTGCTCGCGACGCTGCACATCACCCCGCTCGGCGTGCTCGCGATCGCGGCCGCCGGCTTCGCGGCGGGGACGATCAATGCGATCGTCGGCTCCGGCTCGCTCGTCACCTTCCCGACGCTCGTCGCCCTCGGCTTGTCACCGCTCGTCGCGAACGTCTCCAACAACATCGGCCTCGTCCTCGGCAACGTCTCCGCGGTGCACGGCTACCGCCGCGAGCTCGTCGGCCAGGCGCCGCGGATGCGCAAGCTGATCCCCTGGTCCGCGGCGGGCGGGATCACCGGCGCGACCCTCCTGCTCGTCATCCCCGGCACCTTCCACGACGTCGTGCCGTGGCTCGTGATCCTCGCCGTGTGCATGGTGCTCATCCAGCCGCGGGTCGCGAAGGCGCTCGCAGCGCGCGGGCCGCGCGCCGAGTCCGGCGGCCTCGCGCTGCGCCTCGGGGTCTTCCTCGCCGGCGTCTACGGCGGCTACTTCGGTGCCGCGCAGGGGGTGATCCTCATCGCCCTGCTGGCGATCAACCTCGACGACCACCTGCAGCGGCTGAACGGCCTGAAGAACGTCCTCGCCGCGGTGGTGAACGCCCTCGCCGGGGTGCTCTTCATCATCTTCGCCCCGGTCGACTACGAGGTCGCGCTGATCATCGCCATCACCTCGGTCCTCGGAGGCCAGGTGGGCGCGTCGGTCGGGCGCAGGCTCCCCGCGCCGGTGCTGCGCGGGATCATCGTGGTCGGCGGCCTGACGGTCGCGATCAAGCTGCTCGTCGGCTGAGAAGGGGGCTCAACCCCCGTCGCGACGCCCCTCGGTCACCCGTTGGCAGCGCGAGCACCAGGCGACCGGTGTGCGCTCGTCCGAGGGGTGGATCAGCCCTCCGCAGGAGGAGCAGCGCCAGATCGTCGGTGACTGCTCGGAGTGGTTCATGGCCACGTCGTTGTACCAGATCGACCGGTGGTCCCGGCAAACTGCCGCACGCCCGCCAAAAGGACGGCGGCGCCTCAGGAATGTGCCGGGGAGGGCCCCCGCAGGGCGCGCTCGCCCCCGCAGGGCTCGTCGCGGGTGAGGCGGTTCCCGGCGACGATGAACAGCTCGCCGAGACGCCAGCCGAGGTGACGGCCGACCTCACGGGCGGGGCGGCCATCGCGGCGGGCGGGCAGCCGCTCCGCCCGCAACGACACCACGGGCGCCTCGGCGCGGGCGCGGCTCGCCTGCCTGGCGAGCTGTTCGAGGATCAACGGGTTCACGAGGGACAGACTAGCGGATTTTCCATCCGAGATCAACTAATTCGTGATATAGTGATCTTGCTATGCAACTCACCGAGGACCTGCAACTGCCCGCCGTCGAGCACTCCCTCGCCGTCGAGCTCGAGTGGGTGTTCTGCACCGCCTCCCAGGACTCCGCCAAGACGGCCTGCACGGCCAACGGCGTCCTCGAGGACGCGGCGCTGTGCGCCGAGGCACGGGGTTTCTGGGGCAGCGGCGTCGGCCACACCCCCGAGCTCCTCGTGCTCGCCGCTCAGGCGGGCGTCCTGTTCGAGGAGGAGCCGGAGCGCCTCTTCGCCGCGCTCGCCGACCGCCAGGCCGACCCCGGCGAGCTACGGCTCGCGTCGGAGACCGAGGGGGACCGCCGCCTCACCCTTGAGCGGCTCGCTGCCCTCCGCCGCTCCTCGGCGCTGCGCCGTCGGTACGTCGAGCTCCTCCGCCGCCTCTGGGCCCAGATGCAGCCGGAGTACGCGGCGATCGGCGCACCGGCGGTCGGGGGGGCCCTCGCCCACTACCGCTCGCGCCTCGCCGCCGGCACCCCCTGGCGGGACTTCGTCCCCCAGCCCTTCGCCGAGTCGGTGCTCGCGCCGCTGCTCGAGCGCCTCGGGCCGAGCCTCCCCGTCGTCGTCACCCCGACCTACTTCTTCGGCAAGCTCCTCGTCGTCGAGCTCCCCGACCTGCTCCTCGTCGGCGCCGGGGCGGCGGCCGGGCCGCGTCCCACCGGCGCGCACGATGCGCTCGCCAAGCGGCTACGGGCGCTCGGCCACCCCACCCGCCTCGGGATCCTCGCCAGCCTCGGCGAGCGCCCGGCGTCGGTCGGCGAGCTCGCCGAGGAGTTTGGGGTCGCGCAGCCGACGGTGACGAACCACGTGAAGCTGCTCCGCGAGGCGGGGCTCTTGCAGGGCGAACGCAACGGCAGCCGCCTCACCCTCTCGGTCGACCCCGAGGCGCTCTCCGGCCTCGCCGCCGAGTTCAGCGCGCTCACCGCCTCCGGAGGTGCGCCAAGTCGTTAGGGCATCGTAGTATTCGCCGGGCGGGCGCGGACGGCGCCGGGCGAGGGGGATCACGATGACGGAGCTGAACACCGGGGTACAGGCGTCGACGGGCTGGGACGAGACGGCCGCGGCCGACTGGGCCGCGCGCGACGAGTCCAAGACCGAGCTCACGACACCGTGGAACCTCACCGCCGTGATCACCGCCTCCGAGGGGCACCCGGTGAGCCGCATCCTCGACGTCGCCTCGGGGCCGGGGGGCTTCCTGCAGACCCTCCTCGAGCGCCTGTCCGACGCGAGCGGCGTCTGGTACGACTTCTCCGAGACGATGCGCACCGAGGCGATGCGCAACCTCGCCCACCTCGAGGGGCGCGTCGAGTACCGCATCGGCGACATCGTGGACCTCGACGCCGCAGGGCCGAAGGAGGCCTTCGACCTCGTCACCACCTCGCGGGCGACGCACCACCTCACGGTCTTCGACCTCGGCCGGTTCTACTCCCAGGCCGCCGAGCGCCTGCGTCCGGGCGGGTTCATCGCCAACCTCGACAACCTGAACCCCGGTGAGCCCTGGTCGGGGCGCCTGCGCGCGGCGCGCGCCGCGCTGCGCGGCCCACGCCCGTCGAGCCCCTCCAACCACCCGCACCTCGTCCCGGCGCCGAGCATGGAGGACCACCTCGCCTGCATCCGCGCCGCGGGCTTCGAGCCGGCGCTCGTCGTGTGGCGCAACCTCTCCTCCGGGCTGCTGATCGCCCGCAAGCCGGACTGAGGCGCGCCCTGCCGAACCTCCCCGCCGTGCCGGAGGGCCTCGCCCTCCGGCGCACGCCGCCGGTGCTCGAGATCGAGTTCGACCGCCCGGCGAAGCACAACGCGATCAACCTCGCCATGTGGCGGGCCCTCCCCGGCCTCGTCCAGCACGCCGTCGACGACGACGAGCTGGCGGTGATCGTGCTCTGCGGTGCGGGCGGCGACTTCTCCGCCGGAGCGGACATCGGCGAGTTCGCCGAGGTGCGCTCGACCCCCGAGCAACGCACCGCCTACTCCGCGGCGGTCGACGCCGCGGAGCGCGCCCTCAGCGGCTGCCCGATGCCGGTCATCGCGCGCGTGAGCGGCTACTGCCTCGGCGGCGGCCTCGAGCTCGCGCTCGCGTGTGACTACCGGATCGCCGGCGAGAGCACCCGGGCGGCGATCCCGGCGGCCAAGGTCGGCATCGTCTACAGCGCCCAGTCCACCCGTCGCCTCGTCGCTGCGGTCGGCGCCGGCTTCGCGAAGTTCGTGATGTACACCGGCGAGACCTTCCCGGCCGAGGTCGGCCTCGCCAAGGGGCTGTTCGACGAGCTCTGCCCCGACAGCGCCCTCGGCGAGGTGACCGCTCGGGTCGCCGCCGCGATGGCGAAGGGCTCACCGCAGACCATCGCCGCCGCGAAGCTCGTGATCGAGTCGACGATCACCGGTGTCTCGGCCGACGACGCGCTCCTCGAGAAGCTGGCCGGTGAAGGCGCGGCGGGCAGCGCCTATCGGGACGCGGTGGAGCGCTTCCGCCGTTAGCGCAGCGAGCCGAACGCTTCGGAAGGTCGTCGTGGGGCCCGCGAGCTCAACGGATCAGCTGCCCTCGAGTTGCGCCGCGCAGGTCGAGCGGCGAGAGCGCGCCATCTGGCGGCACGGCCTCGGCCTGCACCGCCCCCGCAACGCGGCGTCGTTCGAGATGCACTGCTCCGGGGTGGCGGCACCGATCCCGCGACAGCGCGACGGCGCAGTGAACCAATCAGCAACGAGCATGAGCTCCACCCCAGTGGCGCGAGCAGAGCATGCGGCGTCGAGCGCCGCGACCCGCAGTCAGGTCGAGGAAGCCAAGCCGGAGCCGCCGCGGGCGCTCCGGTGGGCGACGACGAGCGAAGCGATCCCCGCCGCGGGCTCGAAGAAGTCGGGCGTCGGAACACGGCGGGCGTCGACCGCCTGGTGCTGCACGGTGTCGACGAAGGGGTCGAGCCGCACTTCGTACGGACGGGTGGGGCGGGAGCTCGTCGGGAGGGTTGCGGAATAACTGGAACGGCTACGACCGAACATTTCTCATCATCTGCTGACTTCGCCTCTGCCACATTTAGCAGAGCCGCCACGGTTTCGAGCGGCTACATGAGGTAGGACGACCTATCCCCGGCTTCCGAAGGATATCACGCATCGCCTCATCAGCCGGGGTTGCATATGCACACAAGCGGACCAGCTCTGCTGCGATACACCAAATTCCCATAGACACATTTCCTGACCTGCCATCTTGCGCCAGCGAGGCGCCCGAACCGGAGGCCTCTCAGTGGGAGGCGCCGGGGCCGAGCGGTGGGCCGGGGACTCGGGAAGTGGGTGGAGCAGCGGGCTGCGAGGGCGTGGCTCGAGCCTCGATCACCCGCCGACGGCCCGCGCCCATCGTCTGCACCCGGCGAGACAGCCGGTGGCCGGCGGCCCTGATGACGAGGTGGCGCACGGGCCCAATCATGAGGAGCAGGCCGAGCGCGTCGCCGACGAAGCCGGGCACGCAGATCAGCACCCCAGCGAGCAGCACGACGACTCCGTCGAGCAGCTCCCGGTTCGCCAGCTCGCCGCGGGCGAGGCGCTCCTGGGCGTGCGCCAGCACGCCCAGCCCGACGCGACGGACGACGAGGGGACCGAGCGCGCTCACCACGAGCACGAGGCCGAGTGCCGAGAGGAAGCCGACGTGGCCGGCGACGAGCGCGAAGGTCGCGATCTCGACACCCACCGCCAGCAGGACACCAATGAAGAACACATCGCAAGCTATCGGGAATCGGCCGCGACGAGCCCCGCGTCGGCGCGCTCCGGAGGAGCGTCACCCGCGCGAGCGCGATGCTGCGCTGATGGTGCGCTTCGAGGCACTCGTCGCCGAAGGAGCGGCGGAGCCCACCGAAGGCTGGGACTTCTCCTGGTTCGAGGGGCGCGCCACCGAGGCGCGCCCCTCCTGGCGCTACGCGGCGCTGCTCTCCTCGCGTGCCGCGGCTGCCGCGGCCGTCCTCGACGTCCAGACCGGAGGCGGTGAGGTGCTGGCGACGGTCGCCGAGCCGCCGCCGAAGCTCGTCGCCACCGAGGCCTGGTTACCGAACGTCGAGCTCGCCCGATGTCGACTCGCCCCGCTCGGCGCCTCGGTCGTCGCCGTCGGGAACGAGGTGCTCCCCTTCGCGGGCTCCTCCTTCGACCTCATCGTCAGCCGGCATCCGGTCACCACGGCCTGGGAGGAGATCGGGCGGGTGCTGCGGCCGGGGGCGAGCTACCTGTCCCAGCAGGTCGGCCGGGGGTCGAACCGGGAGCTCACCGACTTCCTGATGGGGCCGCAGCCGGTCAGCGAGGCGCGCAGCGTGAGCACGCACGTCGCCCGTGCCGAGGCCGCCGGGCTCGAGCTCGTCGATCTCCGCGAGGAGAGCCTGCCGGTCACCTTCCACGACGTCGGTGCCGTCGTCTACTTCCTCCGCAAGGTCCTCTGGACCGTCCCCGGCTTCTCGGTCGAGTGGTACCGGGGCCGCCTCCTCGCCCTCCACGAGCAGATCGAGAGCGAGGGGCCCTTCGTCTCGCATGCAGCGCGCTTCCTGATCGAGGTGCGGCGCCCGCCGGCCTGAGCGCCCGCCTCCGCGACGGGGTCAGCCGCCGAGCACGTCGGCGAGCGCGTCGGCCAGCAGGTCCACCTGTTCGGGGTCGGGGTCCGCCGGATTGAGGATCAACTCGTCACAGCCCGCCTCGGCAAAGCGGTCGAACTGGGCGCGGACGTCCCCCGCCGTGAGCAGCGCGCTCGTCGCCCGCTGCTCTGCACCCTCACCGCGGTAGGCGTTGTAGGCGCGGACGTAGTCGTCCACGGCGTCACGGCCGTTCGGGCCGAGGGCGAAGCGGGGCGTGAGCGCAAGGAGACGGGGACGGCCCTCGCGCCCGGCTTCGCGCCAAGATGCCTCAAGGAGGTCGGCACCACTGCGCAGGCCGTCGACGCCGCCCGAGGTCGCACAGATCCAGCCGGTCCCGTACTCGGCGACCCGCCGGAAGGTTGCCGGCGAGCGCCCACCGAACAGCAGCGACGGCCCGCCTGCGGTCGCGGGCTTCGGGCCGAAGGCGGCCGGCTCCCCCGTCCACAGCGACCGGCACTCGGCGAGGAGCGCGTCGGTCCGCCGGCCGCGCTCGTGCAGGTCGACGCCGGAGAGCGCGAAGTCGTCGACGCGCGAGCCGACGCCGAGGCCGAGCACGAAGCGCCCCGCCGAGAGACGATCGATGCTCGCCGCCTGCTTCGCGAACTCGGCGACGTTCTTGCGGAGCGGCGCAACCACCACCGAGGCGGTGATCCGCACCCGTTCGGTCACCGCCGCCGCGGCCGCCGCGGTGATGAGAATCTCGTAGCCGTCCCAGACGAGACGTTCGTCGACGACGAGGCTGTGGAAGCCCCGCGCCTCGGCGCGCCGCGCCCACTCGAGGACGGTGCTTGCCTCCGTCCCCGGTATGAGCCCGGGCAGACCGATCGCGATGTCCATCTCCACCTCCGGCGCCCGACCGTAGTCAAGGTCGCGCCGGCGGCCGGACGTCACCCACGGCGGCGCGGCTCAATAACGTGCTCTGCGGGTATCTGCTCTGCGGCGGACGAGGAGGTCTCGATGAGCGACGGCGCGAGACGCGAGGAGCACGATGAAGTGCTCGAGGTCTTCTGGCGACCGGGCTGTCCCTACTGCTACCGGCTGCTCGACGCGCTGGAAGCGGCGCGGGTGCGCTTCCGGGCCCACAACATCTGGGAGGACGAGACGGCGCGGGCGATCGTCGCCGCCATCAACTCAGGCAACGAGACCGTGCCCACGATCGTGATCGGCGACCTCAGCGCGACCAACCCGGAGCCCGGCGGGCTCCTCGACACGCTGCGCGCCGAGCACCCCGGCCTCTTCTCGCCTGCCGAGGTCGGCTGACCCCGGCCTGCAACTGCGGGCCGGCGCCTCCTACGGCTCGGCCGTCGCCTGCTCAGCGGCCGCGCGACGCCCGACGGCGCGACGGCGGACCGCCCCCTCGGCGAGGCCGACGCTCGGGTTGCGTGCGTCCTCGCGGTTGACGACTCCGCCCGGCGGGACGAGCTCGTCGAGGCGGTCGAGGGTGGCATCGTCGAGCTCGACGGGGGCGCCGGCGATGAGGTCCGCCATCTGCTCGTAGGTGCGGGGGCCGACGATCGCCGCGGTGACCGCGGGGTGGGTCATCACGAAGGCGAGGGCGAGGTGGGTGACCGAGATCCCGGCATCGGCGGCGATCTTCTCGAGCTCGGCGAGGAGGGCGTACTTCGCCTGGTTGCCCGGCTGCGCGAGGTCGAAGCGATAGGGGGAACGCTTCGCGCGCGCCGAGTGGTTGCGCACGTCGTCGTCGCTCCTGTAGCGGCCGGTCAGCCAGCTGCCGTTGAGCGGGCTCCAGACGATCGCCCCCATGCCGTAGCGCTCGAGGGTCGGGAAGACGCTGCGCTCGGCGCCGCGCACGAACAGCGAGTACTGCGGCTGCTCGACGCGGAACTTCACGTGCCCGCGTCGCTCGGCGACCCACTGCCCCTCGACGATGCGCTCGGGGGGCGTGTTCGATGCGCCGATCGCCCGCACCTTGCCCTTGTGCACGAGGTCGCTCAACGCCCCGAGGGTCTCGTCGAGGTCGGTGCCGAAGTCGGGGCTGTGCAGCTGGTAGAGGTCGAGCCAGTCGGTCTGCAGGCGGCGCAGGCTCGCATCGACGGCGCGCTCGATCCAACGCCGAGAGCCGCCCCGCTCGTTGAGGCCGGGCCCCGCGGGGAGGCCGAACTTGGAGGCGAGGACGACCTCGTCGCGCCGCCCGACGAGCGCCTTCCCGAGGATCTCCTCGGAGCGGCTGTTCGAGTAGCGGTCGGCGGTGTCGATGAAGTTCACGCCGGAGTCGAGGGCGAGGTGGACGACGCGGGCGCAGTCGTCGGGATCCTCGTTGCCGGCCCCGAAGGCCATCGCCCCGAGGCAGATCGCCGAGACCTGCATCCCCGTGGCGCCGAGGTTGCGATAGCGCATCGAAGCTCCTCCCCGGAGGCGCCGCCCGGCGCCCTCCGTCGGCCGCATCTTCGCAGCTGAGCACCGCTGCGGTCATCCACGCGCTACAACTGGCGATGAGCGCCATGGACCGCACCCCGTCCCCCCATCGCACCGAGCGGCGGATCGTCGCGCTCTCTGTCGGGATGTCGGTCGCCTTCGGCCCCCTCGGACTGCTCGCGGGGCGCATCCCCCTCCTCGGGGGCACGAGCGAGAGCGCCGGCCGCTGGATCGCCTTCACCGCCTGGTTCGCCCTCTACGGCCTGGTGATGGGGCTCGCCCTCGCCTTCGCCTGGAGGGTCGAGAACCCGGCCCTCGTGGCGCGCCGTCGCCGGCGCGCCCGCGAGCGCGAGGACTACTGGATCGGCGACTGGAGCACGCTCCTCGAGGAGCCGCCCGAGGGAGCCGCCCTCGGCGCGGAAGAGCGCCGCGAACCGCGGTAGGCGAGGCACCGCGCCGAGGTTGCCTTGACGCACCCGCGAGCGGGCGCGATCGTGGCTGAGCAGCCATTTCCGCTCGCAGGGGAGTCATCGATGATCGAGCAGCCGCGTCCGAACCCGCCGACGTTCACGACACTCGACGAGGAGCGCACCTACCGCAAGCAGCACCTCGCCGCCGCCTTCCGGCTCTTCGGCCGCTTCGGCTTCAGCGAGGGCACCGCCGGCCACATCACCGCCCGCGACCCCGAGCTCCTCGACCACTTCTGGGTCAACCCCTACGGGATGCACTTCTCGCGCATCAAGGTGAGCGACCTCATCCTCGTGAACGAGTCGGGCGAGGTGGTGGAGGGCAGCCGCCCCGTGAACCGCGCCGCCTTCGCGATCCACTCGCAGGTGCACGCGGCGCGCCCCGACGTCGTCGCCGCGGCGCACACCCACTCCATCCACGGCCGCGCCTGGTCCTCGCTCGGGCGCCTGCTCGACCCGATCAACCAGGACGCCTGCTCGTTCTTCGAGGACCACGCGCTCTTCGACGACTTCACCGGGGTGGTCCTCGACCCGGCCGAGGGCGAGCGCCTGGCGAAGACCCTCGGCCCGCACAAGGCGATGATCCTGCAGAACCACGGCCTGCTCACCGTCGGAGAGACCGTCGACGAGGCGGCGTGGTGGTTCTTGAAGATGGAGCGCACCTGCCAGGCGCAGCTCCTCGCCGAGGCCGCCGGCAAGCCGATCCTCATCGACCCCGAGTACGCGACCCTCACCCGCCAGCAGAGCGGCCACGCCCGCGCCGGGTGGTTCAGCTTCCAGCCCCTCTACGACCTGATCATCGAGGAGGAGCCGAACCTCTTCGACTGACCGCGGGGCGCGCGGCGCCGCCTAACGACGAGCACCTCCCCGCACGGGGGCGGGGTCGTTCGCGACCCGCAGCAGCACCTCGGCACGGCAGGGATCGCCCGGACCACACCAGCAGAGGAGGTCGCGGCCCGCGAGGGCGGCGCGCACCTCGTCGGGGCCGAAGGCGAGCGCCCCGGACCACAGCGCCTCCTCGTAGCGGGTGGCGCAGGTGGCGGCGTCGCTGTCGACACCGAAGCGGAAGGGGTTGCCCCAGCGCGAGGGGCGCGAGACCACCACCGCGCCGGTGGGCTTGCGCCAGCCCTTCGTGCGGTGCAGCTGCAGGCGGCGCAGCCAGCTCAGCTCCGCAGCTGGTCGAGGGCGGCGAAGAACTCGGGGAAGGTCTTCGCCACACAGCCCGGGTCGTCGATCTCGATGCCGGGCACGAACAGGCCGAGCACCGAGAAGGCCATCGCGATGCGGTGGTCGCCGTGGGTGCGCACGAGGGCGCCGTGCGCTGCGGAGGGAAAGACCGTGAGGCCGTCCGGATCCTCGCGCACCTCGACGCCACAGCGGCCGAGCTCGCTCACGACGGCACCGATGCGGTCGGACTCCTTGGCACGGATGAAGCCGACGCCGCGGATCTCGGTCGGCCCCTCGGCAAAGGCCGCCACCACGGCGAGCGTCGGGACGGTGTCCGAGAAGGAGCCGCAGTCGACCGAGACCCCGCCGAGGCGACGGGGGCCGCGCACCTCGGTCGCCCTCGGCGAGGAGGAGACGGCGGCACCCATCGCGGCCAGCACCTCGACAAAGGCGAGGTCACCCTGCACCGAGTCGCTCCCGAGGCCGTCGACGGCGACCCGCCCGCCACCGATCGCCGCCGCGGCAAAGAAGTAGGAGGCCGCCGAGGCGTCGGGCTCGATCGCGAGACTGGCGCCGCGGTAGCCACCGGGCGCGACCCGGTAGCGGCGCCCCTCCGCGTCGACCTGTGCGCCGAAGTCCCGCATCACCGCGGCGGTCATCGCCACGTAGGGCGCCGAGACGAGGGCGCCCTCGACGGTGATCTCGAGACCCTCGGGGGCGAGCGGCGCGGCGAGCAGGAGCCCCGAGAGGAACTGGCTCGACACCTCGCCCGAGACGCTCGCCCGCCGCCCGACGATGGGCCCGGAGATCTCGACGGGCAGCGAACGCCCCGCCGGGGCCTCCCCCACCACCGCGCCGAGCGCGCGCAGCGCACTGAAGAGATCCCCCATCGGTCGCGCCGCGAGCTGCGGGTCGCCGTCGAGGCGCCAGGGCCCCCGCGCGAGGGCGACGACGGGGGCGACGAAGCGCGCCGTCGTCCCGGACTGCCGGGCGAAGGCCGTCCCCGTGGGCGGCAGTGCCCCGTCGATCCCCTCGATCTCGGCCGTCGCCGCCGCAGGGTCGTGGTCGACGACGGCCCCGAGGGCGCGGGCGCAGTCGAGCATCGCCTCGGTGTCGTCGGCGAGCAGCACCCGGCTGAGCGAGCTGTGGCCACGGGCCAGCGCGGCGGCGAGGAGCGCCCGGTTGGTGATGCTCTTCGAGCCGGGGAGCTCGACGTCCGCGTCGATGCGCCGTTCGAGGGAGGCGACGGTCAGCGCCATCGGCGCCAGCGCTACAGCTGGAAGGCGGCGGCGATCGAGCGGTCGGCCTCGGCGTAGGCGACGCCGGCCTTCGCGAGCAGCTCGGAGATCGCGACGAGCGCCTGGTGGACGTGCTCGGCACCGGCCTGCCACTGGGCCCAGAGGTCGTCGAAGGACTCGCTCGCGCTCCCCTGCCAGTCCGTGGTGAGCGGCCGCACCTTCGCGGCGAGCTGGTCGAGGAGCGTCTCGATCGCGGTCGCGCCCTGCTGGATCTCCTGGGAGAGCTCCTGGAGTGTCTCCGGCGTTGCCCCAATTGCGCTGGGCATCTGCCTCTCCTCCTTCGCCTGTCGGGGCCGCCCCGGCCCGGCGGGCCGAATCGTTCGAGTGCTGCAAGGTTAGCGCCCGACGGAGCATCGACCCTGATCGAAGCGCTCAGCCTGCGGCGCCCGGCGGTGCCTGCTCCCCGTGGGCGAGGTCGAGGCGCTCGGAGAGGAAGCGGGCGAGGTGCTGCCCCCAGCGGCGCTGCGACTCCGCCGTGATCCGGAGCGGCAGAGGGCCCTCGACGGGGGCCGGGGCCACCTGCTCCTCGGGCACCGGTGCCGCGGAGGCGACGGCCTCGCCGCCGCTCGTCTCGGCTCCCCCCGCGGCCTCCGCCAGCGGCTCCTCGGGGGCCGCCACGGGGACGGCAGCGGGCTCGGGCTCGATCCACTGGTCGAGCGAGACGAGGATCGACGGCTCCTCGGCGATCGGAGCGGGTGGGTCGTCGTCCGCGACCTCGGTCGCCTGAGCGGCGACGACCGGCGTCATCGGCAGCCCGAACGCGTCCTCCTCCAGCTCCGCGGCCGCGGCCGAGGGGGCCTCGCGCGGCTCGTCGGGCGCGGCCGCCTCCTCGCTTCTGGGCGCTCCCCCCGCGGTGGCCGCCGTCGCGGGGTCCTCGGTGCGCGCCTCGGCGCCCTCGACCTCGCCGCTGCCGAGCGCGTCGGGGCGCTCCGCCTCCCCGATCGCCCCGACCGCGGCCGCCGCCGCGTCCGCGAGGCGCGCGCGGCGCACGACGCTCGTCGGTGCGAGCACCTTCAGCGCGAACAGCCGCTTCGCCGAACCGGACTCGAGGAGCGACCGGGTGGCCTCGGAGAGGCCGAGTGCCTTCGCCGCGAGCGGGCCAGGGGTCGCGATCGGCAGCAGCAGACCCCTCGCGACCTGCAGCTCGGCGAGGGGGGTAATGCCATGGGGGGAGGCGAAGGCGTCGACCGAGAGGCCCCGGTGCGGCCAGTGGGCGCGCAGCACCGGGACGAGCTCGTCGGGCTCGAGGCCGAGGTGCTGGGCATAGCGAAAGAGGACCACGACCGCAGCCTGCTGGGTGTGGAGCGTCTCCAGGCGGCCGCGTTCGAGGGCGTCGAGGTCGACGACCGGGACGCTGATCGCGTCACGCACGTCCTCGAGGCGCAGCTCGGAACGCTCACGGGCGGTCCGCAGCAGCAGGCCGAGCTCGATCGGGTCGGCGGGGGGCGCGGGCCGCACCTGCACCGCGACCGAGGAGGTCTCCACCTCCGGTGCGCTCCGCCGGAAGAGCCTCACCACGTCGGCGTGACCCCGACCGGCCACGTCCGCGACGAGAGGGGGTGCCGATCCATCGGGAAAGCATGCCCGATCGCCGCGCCATGGTGCGTCATCGACCTCACGGGCCGGGCGGCGCCGCCCCTGGCATGATTGGCGGCGTGGTCGTACACCCCCAGGCGAGCGCCTTCGACAACGTCGCCACCGAGTACGAGCAGGGACGTCCCGGCTATCCCCGCAGCCTCCTCGACTGGGTGATGGAGCGCGGCGCGCTCGCCCCCGGCTCGACGGTGGTCGACCTCGCGGCCGGAACCGGCAAGCTCACGCGACTCCTCGTCGAGAGCGGGGCGCGCGTCATCGGCGTCGAGCCGCTCGCCGCGATGCGCGAGGAGTTCCGCCGCATCCTCCCCGACGTCGAGATCCTCGACGCCGCCGCGGAGTCGATCCCGCTGCCCGACGGCTGCGCCGACGTTCTCACCTGCGGCATGGCGATCCACTGGTTCGCGAACACGGTCGCGCTCGCGGAGATCGCGAGAGTGCTGCGCGACGGTGGCGAGTTCGTGATCGCGATGAACGGCCACGACAAGACCAACCCCGTGCAGCGGCGCATCTCCGAGATCCGCCGCATCGCCGAGGCCGAGGGGGGCGAGGTCACCCCGGGGGGCGACTGGCGCTCGGTCGTCCTCGCCGATCCGCACTTCGAGCTGATCGGGCAGGTCACGCTCGCCAACCACCACGTCATCGACCGCGCCGGCCTCCTCGGCCGCGTCCGCTCCTCGAGCCCGGTCGCCCGCCTCCCCGAGGCGCGGCGCGCCGAGCTGCTCGCCGGCCTCGACGAGCTCGTCGAGGGCGACAGCGTCGACCTCACCCCGATCACCGAGGTGGTGGCGCTGCGCAAGGTCGCCGCCGCGCCAGCACCGGGCTGACCATGGACGACGAGGCGGTCACCCGTCGCCTCGCCGGCCGTGCGGTGCTCCTCGACGACGCGGCGGCGCGCGCCAAGCGCTACCTCGCCGAGCTCGCCGGCCGGCCGGTGCGCCCGGACCCCGGCGGGATCGCGGCGCTCTCCGGTTTCCCCGCGGCGCTCCCCGAGCGGGGCCTCGAGGAGACCGAGGTCCTCGCCCTCCTCGACGGGCTCGGCTCGCCCGCGACCGTCGCCACCGCCGGGCCCCGCTTCTTCGGCTTCGTGAACGGCGGGGCGCTGCCGGTCGCGGTCGCCTCCTCGTGGCTCCTCGCCGCCTGGGACCAGAACGTCGCGCTCGGGGTGATGTCGCCGGCGGCCCCGCACCTCGAGGCGATCGCGCTCGGATGGGTCGTCGAGCTCCTCGGCCTCCCCGCCACGACCGGTGGCGGCTTCGTCACCGGCGCCTCGATGGCCAACGCGAGCTGCCTCGCCGCGGCACGCGACGCGGTCCTCCGCCGGCAGGGCTGGGACGCCGCCGCCGACGGCCTCGTCGGGGCGCCGCCGGTCGAGGTCTTCGTCGGTGACGAGGCGCACACCACAGTGCGCAAGGCGCTCGGCCTGATCGGCCTCGGCCGCGACCGCGCCCGCCGGCTGCCCGTCGACGACGAGGGGCGGATCCTCGCCGAGGCGCTCCCCGCAATCACCTCCCCGGCGATCCTCTGCCTGCAGGCCGGCAACGTGAACAGCGGGGCGAGCGACCCCTTCGCTCCGCTCGTCGAGTGGGCGCACGCCGCCGGCGCCTGGGTGCACGTGGACGGCGCCTTCGGCCTGTGGGCTGCGGCGTGCCCCTCCCTCGCCCACGAGGTGGGGGGCGTCGAGCTCGCCGACTCCTGGGCGACCGACGCCCACAAGTGGCTGAACACCACCTACGACTGCGGCATCGCCCTCGTGCGCGACCCCGAGGACCTCGCGCAGGCGATGCAGGCCGCCGCCGCCTACCTGCCGCGGGGGGCCGGCCGCGACCCGATGCGCTACACCCCCCAGACCTCCCAGCGCGCCCGCGGGGCGGAGGTCTGGGCGGTGCTCGCCTCGCTCGGGCGCGAGGGCCTCGCGGCGCTCGTCGCCGCGAGCTGCGCGCACGCCCGCCGCTTCGCCGCGGCGCTCGTGGACGCCGGCCACGAAGTACTCAACCGCGTCCACCTCAACCAGGTGGTCGTCGACTTCGGCGGCGCCGAGCGCAACGCGGCGGTGATCGCCGCACTGCAACAGGAGGGCACCTGTTGGTGCGGGCCGACGCAGTGGCGGGACCGCTCTGCGATGCGGATCAGCGTGAGCTGCTGGGCGACGAGCACCGAGGACGTCGAGGCGAGCATCGCCGCGCCGCTCGGTGCGGCCGCAAAGGCGGGGATCCGGCGGGCGCGTAGGTTGAGCTGATGCAGCAGATCACCCTTGGTCGCACCGGTCTCACCGCGAGCGTCGCCGGCCTCGGCGCGGGGGGACCGAGCCGCCTCGGCCTGCGCACCGGCGCCGACGCGCAGTCCCCGATCGACCTCGTCCGTCACGCGCTCGACCTCGGGATCACCTTCGTCGACACCGCCCCCACCTACGGGACCGAGGAGATCGTCGGCAAGGCGATCGCCGGGCGGCGCGACGAGATCGTGCTCTCGACCAAGGTCCGCCCCCGCAAGCGCCTCGGCGAGCGCAACTCCGCGGAGGAGGTGCGCCAGGCCCTCGAGGAGTCGCTCCGCAACCTCGGGACCGACGTCGTCGACCTCCTCCACCTGCACGCGGTCGAGGTCGCCGACTACGAGTTCGCGATGGAGGAGCTGCTACCGGTGCTCGAGGAGTTCCGCGCCAAGGGCTCGGCGCGCTTCCTCGCGATCTCGGAGGACTTCGGCACCGACCTCGAGCACGAGCTGCTGCGCCTCGCCCTCGTGGACGACCGCTTCGATGTCGTGATGGTCGGCTTCAACTTCCTGAACCCGAGCGCGCAGCGCTCGGTCCTCCCCGCCGCGGCGAAGCGCGGCACGGGCGTCGAGGTGATGTACGCGGTGCGCAGGGCACTCAGCCGCCCCGAGCGCCTCCACGAGATCCTCGCCGGGCTCGTCACCGACGGCCTGGTCGACGCCGAGCTCCTCGGAACCGGTGAGCCGCTCGAGTTCCTCGTCCGCGAGGGCGGGGCCCGCTCGCTCGTCGACGCCGCCTACCGCTTTGCTCGCCACCAGGCGCCCGGGGCGGTGATCCTCACCGGGACGGGCAGCCCCGAGCACCTCACCGAGAACGTCGCCTCGATCGACTCGCCGCCGCTCGACCCCGCGGCCGTGCGCCGTCTGGAGGCTCTCTTCGGCCATCTCGCGACGACCTCGGGGGACTGAGCGCCCTTTCGGTGCGGCGCAAAGTGGTTAGCCTTGCGAAGTGCCTTCCGCTGATACCCTCGGCGCAGGGCGCTGCGAGCGGGGGTGAGCCAGTGAGCACCGCCGCCAAGCTCCCCGACCCCGTCGGGGAGGAGACGCCCGAGACACTCGATCCGCGGGGCCACAAGATCCACCCGTACCTCATCTTCACCGTCGCCGTCACGGCGATGACGATGGCCTCGCTCGACCAGTCGATCGTCGCCACCGCCCTCCCGACGCTGCGCCACGACCTGCACGCACCCCTCAACTGGGCGGGATGGACGATCACCGCCTACCAGTTCGGCCTCGTGATGGCCTTTCCGGTCGCGGGTCGGATCAGCGACCAGTTCGGGCGGAAGAAGGTCTTCTTCTTCGCCCTCGTGCTGTTCACCGCCTCCTCGCTCGCCTGTGCCACGGCGAGCAACATCTACGTGCTCATCTCCTGCCGGGCGGTGCAGGCCCTCGGCGGCGGCGCCTTCACGCCCTCCGCGATCGGGATCATCACCGACCACTTCGGCCGCAACCGCGACCGCGCCGTCGGGATGATCTCGAGCACCGTGCCGATCGGCTCCCTCGCGGGGCCGGTGCTCGGCGGCGTCCTCGTCACCTACTGGTCGTGGCGGGGGGTCTTCCTCATCAACATCCCGATCGGCATCGTGGCGATCGGGATGACGGTGCGCTTCGTCCCCCGCTCGCGCCCGCTCGTCGTCCCCAAGCCCGACGTGAGCGGGGTGGCGCTGCTCGCGGGGATCCTCCTCCCCCTCATGTACGGGATCTCGGCGCTCGGCAACCGTGCGACCTCGCTCTGGTCGGCGCCGGTGATCGCCCCGATGGGCGGCGCGATCGTCTGCGGCGCATTCTTCGTCCACCACATGAAGGTGCGGACCGACCCGATCATCCCGATCCACCTGCTCCGGGAGCGCTCCTTCGGCACGCTCAACCTCATCAACTACCTCTACGGAGGGTGCGCCCTCGGCATCGGGGCGATGCTCCCGCTCTATGCCGAGCAGCGCTACCACTTCGGCTCACTCGAGGCCGGCAGCTTCCTCTCGACGAGGGCGGTCGGCGTGCTCACGATCGCCTCGACGACCGCCTTCCTCATCCGCCGCATCGGCTACCGGCGACCGATGATCGCCGGCTTCAGCTTCGCGGCGGCCGGGATGATCGTCCTCGGCATCGCCCCGCACGCCCTCACCGTCTACGCATGGCTGGCCATGGGCGCCGCGTTGATGGGGATCGGCAACGGGATGGCGGCCCCCTCGACGAACAACGCGATGCTCCACCTCGCGCCGCAGTCCGCCGGGTCGATCTCGGGGCTGCGCGGCATGTTCCGTCAGTTCGGGGCGATCTCGGTGGTCTCCATCGCGACCTCGATCGCGGCGCGCAGCGCGGACGAGGGGATGGCGCTCTCGCACATCTTCATCGTCTGCGCGATCGTCGTCACCGCGATCGTGCTCCCCCTCGCCTTCAGCATCTCGGACCACCGCGGCAGCTGGTAGCGGGTGCCGCGCGCGTCGTCGTGCGCGCGGCGGGCCGCAGGGTCACTCCCCGGCGAGCGCGGCGAGCGCGGCGTCCAGGGTCGTCTCGAGCGAGCCACCCGAGGCGCGGATGAAGTACTCGACCTGCAGGTTGATCCGCGACTGGTCGTTGTCCCCCGCGAGGCGGAAGTCGCTGCGCAGCCCCACGACCCGTCGCCCGAGCGCTGAGGCATAGCCGACCTCCGCGGCGGTCCCGGGGTCGGGCTCCGCGCCATCGAGGAGGGCGAGGACGACCGAGCACTGGCGGATGAGGAGGGCGTTCTTCGCGCCGGTCTCGTCGTTCAGCCGGCGCAGCGCCGTGTCCCGCTCCTCTGACCGGGGGGTCTCCACCAGCACGGCGAAGCGTCCGTAGGGGTCGAACCAGGGGTCGAGCACCTCGTAGCCCTCGGCCTCGAGACGGGGATGGAGCACGTCGGTGAGGTAGTGGCGCCCCGGCTCGCTGAAGCCGAGGGGGCTCGCGACGTAGACGGCGCCCGCTTCGCTCACGCTCACCAGCCGACCGTACCGGTCCGGCGGCCAGAGCGCCTGTCGTTCGACCGCCGCCACGCCCGCCTTGCGCCGCCCTCTAGTCTCGCTCGCAGGAGGGCCGCCCTCCGAGTACCCGGGAGGTGCCATGACCACGAGCGAGCTCGTCGCGCCCGCTGCGACGACCGGCTGTTCCGAGGAGGAGTGGGCGACGCGCGTCGACCTGGCCGCCTGTTACCGCCTGGTCGCGAAGTACGGGATGAGCGACCTCATCTACAACCACATCACGGCGCGGGTCCCCGGGGAGGAGGGCCACTTCCTCATCAACTCCTACGGCTACCTCTACGAGGAGATGACCGCCTCGAGCCTCTACAAGATCGACCTCGAGGGCACGGTCCTCTCCCGCCCGGACAACCCGTACGGCATCAACCAGGCCGGCTACGTGATCCACAGCGCGGTGCACGGCGCCCGCGAGGACGTCGGCTGCGTGATCCACACCCACTCGCGCGCCTCCATGGCCGTCTCGATGATGGAGTGCGGGCTGCGCCCGCTCAGCCAGCACGCGATGCGCTTCTACGGCGACGTCGCCTACCACGACTACGAGGGGGTCGCCCTCGACACCGACGAGCGGCAGCGCCTCGTCGGTGACCTCGGCGACAAGCACGTGATGTTCCTCCGCAACCACGGCCTGCTCGTCTGTGCGGAGACGATCCCCGAGGCCTTCAACATGACCTACTGGGTCGAGCTCGCCTGCAAGGCGCAGCTCGACGCGATGGCCTCGGGGGCGACGCTCGTCGAGCCCTCCGAGGCGGTCCGCGAGAAGACGGCCAACCTCTACGACCCGAAGGTCCGCCGCCGCTTCGGCGACATGGAGTGGGAGGCGATGCTCCGCCTCCTCGAGCGAGACAACCCCGGCTTCAGGGACTGAGACGTCCCCGGCGCGCGCCGTTGGCGTGCGCGAGCGCGTGGTGCTGGGCGAGGAGGTCGGCCCCGTAGTCGTTGCCGTTCGGGGTGCGGACGACCGAGTGCACGTGATTGCGGGTCGGCTCGTCGTTGTCGAAGGCGATCCCGGCGAGATGGTCGAACTCGATGAGCAGCACCGGGCTGTGCACCCGGTAGTAGAAGGGGTCGTCGTCGCCGCGCCCGCCCATCCAGGCGAAGCGCGTCTCGTCGAGGTGCTCGCCCACCTCGGCCATGCGCAGTTCGGAGTGGCCGGCGCGGATGCGACCGACGTGCACGGCGACCAGCTCGACGAGGCGCTCGCGCTGCTCGTCGTCGAGCTCGCCGTAGGCGATCCCCTGCGGGTCGAGGACGAGGTTGTCCCGGTAGGCGGCGGTGAAGATCTCGCCGGGGGTGGCGGTCGCGAGCTGCGCGACCGCGAACTGCTCGGCCGAGAGCGACTGACCGAGGCGGAGCGCCTTGTGCTCCTCGGCGGCGAAGACGCGCGTCCCCTTGTACTTCCCCGACGCGGCGAGCACGGGCTCGGAGCCGAGGAACATCGGCGTCACCACCAGCTGGTCGCCGAGCACGAAGCAGTTGACGATCAGGTGGTGGCCGTCGAGCTGGAAGCCCCAGGGCTCTGTAGCCGAGGGCTCGCCGAACAGCGACAGCCAGTAGAGCCACTCCCCGTACTCCTCGTCCGAGCCCGAGATCTCGCGCAGGTTCTCGTTGAGGCGCATGACGTCGCGAGCGGCCTCGTAGCCCTCCTCGGAGAGCGCCGCGGCGACGAGCGCGAGGGCCCGTTCGCGCTTTTGCGCGACGAGGCCCTCGAGGGACAGCCCGTGGCGCATAAAGAAGGGGTGGATGTTGCTCCACCGCCGCCAGGCGTCGCTGTCGATCGGGAAGCACGCCTCCTCCCGCTCCGGGAGGCTGAGCGACTCGAGGAGGTGCCGTGCTGCGCTGACGAGGCGCTCGGTCCCCACCCCGGTGCGCCTGAGCGGGAAGAGGCCCTCCCGGCGGCCGACCGCCGCGACGATGCCCGAGAAGGGCTCGCGGAGCTGGCGCTCGCCCTCGGCCTTGGCCTCGATGAGCCGCTCGGGCAGCTGGTCGGAGAGCGTGCGCGCCGACATCGGCGGTCGCTGACGGAGCTCCGGCACGACTACCTCCCGTGCCCACGCGGCCGGGCGACTGCCGCCCGCCCCCTCGGGGCACCGCTCAATATACGAAGGGCGCGCCACCGGGCCGGTCGGCGGCCCGTCTCACTCGCCGACGGGAAAGGACAGCGCCGCAAAGTCGTCGTCCTCGGCCGGCACCACACAAAAGGCCAGCCCGGCCGGGTCGGCGAGCACCGTGCAGTCGTCGTGGCGCGCGACGAGCACGGCACCGGCGTCCACCAGGCGAGCGACCTCCGCGGCGGGATCGTCGCTCTCGATGTCGAGATGGACCCGGCTCGGCCCCTCGCCGAGGCGCTGCGCGAGCACCGGACCGAGCGCGCTCGGGTGCTCGAGGACGTGGTACTCGGGATGGATCGTGCCGGGACGGCCGGTGGCGAGAAGGGCGCGCTCCCAGAAGGCGAGCGCGGCGTCGTGGCTCTCGGGAGCGAAGTCCAACACCACCGTGCGCAGCAGGATCCGGTGCACCGCCCGAAGGTAGTGCGCGGCACCGTGCGAGCCCGCGCCCGCGGGCGCGGGGCGCACCGCGGGAAGGCACACTTGTCCCGGTGGCCCCCAACGCCGAAGGCTCCGATGCTCGCTCCTCGGTCCCGCCGACCCTGCACGCCCCCCGTCCGGCCGAGGGCGCCGGTGCCGACGAGCCGACGCTCCTCCGGGCGTGGCTCACCTTCCAGCGGGAGAGCGTGATCTACAAGCTCGAGGGCCTCGACGACGAGCAGCTGCGCTGGCGGCCAGCCTCCTCTGCCAACAGCCTCGGCGGCATCGCCACCCACCTCGCCTACGGGGAGCGCTTCTGGTTCCGGGCGGTCTTCGCCGGCGAGCCACTCGACCTCTCCTTCACCGATGACCGCTTCGCGATGACCTTCGACGTCCCCGATGGCGCCTCGGCCGCGGAGGTGATCGCCTTCTACCGAGCCGAGAGCCGCGCCGCCGACGCCGCCATCGACGTCGCCACCTCCCTCGATCAACGCTCGGTCGGTGAGCTCCGCCCGACGACGCTGCGCTGGGTCCTCGCCCATGAGATCGAGGAGACGGCCCGCCACGCCGGCCACATGGACATCACGAGGGAGCTGATCGACGGCCTCGTCGGCCGCTAGCCGGGAAGCGGCGCGAGCGGCAGGTAGTAGAGGGTCCCCGCTCGCACCCGGTGCCCCCGGTCCTCAGCCCGGATCGTCGCCAGCACCTTGGCCCACGCCACCACGGCGCGTGCCGAGACCCGGTAGTTGTAGATCCCGCTGTCGACGTTCTCGATCGCGGCCGGCAGGTTGTAGAAGCCGGCGCGGCTCGGCGAGGAGGCGGCGATGCCGTCGATCCCGAGGGCGCGCAGGTAGGAGACGACCGCCTTGGCGCCTTCTGCGAGCGGGAGGTGCGGCGCCGGCGAGCTCCCCCCGACGACGTCGAGGGTGGTGAACGAGGAGCGGGAGAAGTCGAGGAGCGCGGGCTCATCGACGGCGGCCAGCACGTAAGCGTGGGCGGGGATCGCGCGGTCGAGCGCCGCGTACTCCCGGCGCTCGTTCGCGTAGTGGTCGAGGAGCACCTCGCGCCCCGAGAGCAGGTCGCTCCCCCGCTCGACCGCGGCGAGCGCGGCGGGGCCGTAGAAGGAGAGCGGCACGCCGAGGAAGGCGACGAACAGGCCGAGCGCGCCGAGCAGCGCGGCGCCGACACCGAGACGGGAGGCGGCGCGGGAGGCGGTCGCGGGCCGCTGTGCGCCGGCCACCTCGAGAGCGAGGAGCAAGGCGAAGCAGAGCACGGCGAGCGTGCTCGGCGCGCTGTAACGGCCGAGGTCGGTGGGGAGCGCCCCGGAGAGCTCGACCGACTCCGAGGCCAGTGCGAGGGCGCAGCCGAGCACCGCGGCCAGGACCACGACGGCGCCGACCGCGAGGCGCGCCCGCTCCTCGCCGCCGAGGGCGAGGCGGCGCACGACCTCGCCGAGCAGCGCCACGAGAAGGAGAGCTCCGAGCAGCGCGACGTCCCAGTGGTCCTGGCGCGCGCCGAGCGCGAATCGGTGCAGGTAGCCCGAGAGGGAGTGCACCGCGGGGTCCCGCCACTGGTCGGCCGAGGTCCAGTTGCCGGCGAGCAACGGGAACAGCGCCGTCCCCGACGAGCGGGCGAGCGCGATCGCCCAGCCGCCGATCCCCGCGACGGAGGCGACCGCGGCGGCGAGCAGCGCCGCTCGGCCGGCCCGCCCGCGCACCACTGCGAGGGGGACCACGACGACCACGAGCGCCGGAGCGAGCAGGAACTCGAAGCGCAGCGAGAGGAGCGCCGCGAGGAGCAGGCCGGCGAGCGCGAAGCGCCACCGCTCCCCAACCCCGTGCCGCGCACCGCGCACCATCCGCATCAGCGCCAGGGTGAGCGCGGCGCCGGAGAAGGTGGGGGCGACGTTCACCCAGATCCCGACGGGGCGGACGAGGACGATGCCGGCCGCGACGACGAGCACGGCGAGCGCGAGCCAGCGACGGCGTACCCCCTCGACGACGAGCGCCACGAGGAGGAGGGCGAAGAGGAACCACTCGACGCCGAGGCCGGCCGAGTTCCCCGAGATGCGGAGCACGAGCGCCTGGAAGAGCTCGGCACCCCCGTAGGAGTTGACCCGCCGGGTGTTGAAGGGGTCGATGAGACCTCCCGTCGAGAGCAGGCGCTGCGCAAGGTAGAGATAGGCCGGTCCGTCGTCGTTGGCGTTGAAGGGGCCGCTCAGCGCGACGCCGAAGGCGCAGAACGCGGTGGCCCCGAACGCCGCCACGCCGCCGAGGGTGGCGAGCGGGGAGTACATCGGCCCGTGGATGCGCAGCAACCTCCAGAGCAACAGCGCGCAGCCGGCGATCTGCCACCCGAGGAGGAAGGCCAGACCCCCCACCCCTGCCGCGACCGCGTAACCGCCGACCGCGAGGAAGGCCGCGAGGCCGAGGGCGACCCGCATTGCCACGCCGAACTCCTCGCTGCCGGCCGCGGTGCGGCGGCGCGCGAGGGTGAGGAGGGTGCTCCCCCAGCCGTAGCTCGCGCCGACGACGAGCGCCATCACCGCCAGGAAGCGCAGCGGCGCGCTCACCGCGGCGGCACCCGACGGCCGCTCAGGAGACTTGGCCTTCGGCGAACTCACTGCCGAGCAGGCCCATGAAGAGCCGCCCGAGAAGTAGCTGGAAGCCGACGACGAGCGCGGTGATCGCGGGGATGATCAGCCGCACCTCGTGGCGGGTGTTCAGCGCCCCGAAGCCGGCGTGCTGCCATTCGAGGGTCGCGATCACGACGCCGGCGACGCCGGCGCCGATCAAGAGCGCCGTCGCGGCCGCCACCCGGACGAAACTGAAGGCGCCGAAGAGGCGTCGCGGGGTCGAGGGCAGCGAGAAGAGGTGCATGCGTGCCCCGTAGAGGTTGGCGAGCAGGCCGAACTGCACCGCCTGCACGCCGATGATCAGCGCCGCCGCGGCGACGGCGAGGGTGTCGACGTCGAAGCGCACCCCGAAGAGCGCGACCGGGCCGAGCGCCGTCGGGATCCCCGCGGTGAGCCCGATCGTCATCAACAGCGCCCCGGGGACGAAGAAGAGCCAGCGCGGGCAGTAGAGGAAGAGGAAGAGCAGGTGGCGGAGGCCGTCGGAGAGGGCGCGCAGGTGCGAGCCGCCGGGGCGGCCGTCGCGCGACAGCGTCGTCGGGACCTCGGCGATGCGCAGCCCGGCGAGCTGGGAGCGCACGATCATCTCGCTCGCGTACTCCATCCCCGAGGTGGTGAGGTCGAGGGCGGAGATCGCCGCGCGGTCACAGCCGCGCAGTCCGCAGTGGAAGTCGCCGATGGTGATCTTGAAGAGGCGTCGGCCGACAAAGGAGAGCACCGGGTTGCCGACGTAGCGGTTGAGGAAGGGCATCGCGCCCGGCTCGATGCCCCCTTGGAAGCGGTTGCCGACGACGAGCTCACTGCCGTTGCGGAGCTCGTCGAGGAAGGGCTGGAGGGCGCTGAAGTCGTAGCTGTCGTCGGCGTCGCCCATGATCACGTAGCGCCCCCGCGCAGCGTCGACGCCGGCGCGCAGGGCGCTGCCGTAGCCGCGGTGGCTGACGCGCACGAGCCGCGCCCCGGAGGCCTCGACGATCGCGACCGAGCCGTCGGTGCTGCCGTTGTCGGCGACCACGACCTCCCCCTCGACCGCAGCGCCGTGCAGGTAGGCGAACGCCTTGTCGATGCAGCTGCCGATCGTCGCCCGCTCGTTCAAGCAGGGGATCACGATCGAGAGCTCGAGCTCGGGATCGGGTTGCACGAGGGAGACGGTCATCGGTGAGGAGGTGCCCGCACCGGGCACGCGGGAGCGAGGAGCGGCGCGGGAACTCCCCCCGATCCTACTGATGGGCGCGATCTCCGGCAGGCTGTCGGGGTCCGTCTCGTCGTCGAGGAGCAGAGCATTGCCAGCAGCACCCCACCCCGCTGGCCCGGCCGGCGACCTCAAGTGGCTGGACCGGGCCCTGCAGCGCATGCGGATCCGCAGAGCCGCCCCGTTCATCGGCCGTGAGGACGCGGTCCTCGACATCGGTTGCGCCGACGGAAGCCTGTTCACCCGCCTGCCGTGGATCCGTGAGGGGGTGGGGATCGACCCCGACCCCGGCGTGAGCGCGCGTGTGGGCATCACCCTCCGGAGGGGTCAGTTCCCCGATGCGCTCGCTCCCGACGAGCGCTTCGACGTCCTCACCGCCCTCGCGGTCCTCGAACACGTTCCCGCCGAGGGCCAGCGGGCCTTCGCGAAGGGCTGCCGGCAGGCCCTCCGCCCGGGAGGCCGACTCGTGCTGACGGTGCCGGCACCCCTCGTCGATCGCCTGCTCGACGTACTCATCGCCCTGCGGGTGCTGCGCGGCATGGAGGCCGAAGAACACTGGGGCTTCTCCCCGGCGACGACGGTCGCGCTGTTCAGCCGCGAAGGCTTCCGCCTCGAGACCCACCGCCGCTTCGAGCTCGGCCTCAACCACCTCTTCGTCTTTCGCGCCCCGTGACCAGCGCGGCCGACTAACCGGCCGCCATCGCCTCGATGATCGGCGCCACGCCGTCAAGGGATTCCAGTCGCCGGGCCAACTCGGCGAGCGCGCCCAGACGGCCGCGGCCGCCGGGCATGCGCGGCGTGCAGCGACCGAGGTTGTCGACGAGTTCGTCGAAGAGCCACGCCATGCGGTCGTATGGGTAGACCCCCGAAATGGTCGCCCCCGAGCGCAGGCGCACGCTGATCGAGGGTGAGAACATCGGCTGGTCGTGTACGCCGACGAGGCGCACCCGCTCGGTCATGAAGTCGATGACCGCCTGGTCGTGGAAGACGTCGTCGCCCGTCGGCCCGAAGGTGTCGCCGCCGACGACGGGGAAGCCGCCGTTCACCGCGGCGTGCGCGCAGAAGAACTGGATCGAGCCGACGCGCGGCACCGTCGGGTCGGCGAAGCGGGGGAACTCGGGGCTCGGATAAAGGGTCTCGAGGTAGTTCATCGAGATCACCACCTCCTCGATCTCCGCGGGGTCGAGGTGGTGCTCGCGGTGCAGCTCGGTCATCAGCTCGATGACCGGCTGGTTGTAGCCGGAGGTGTTGTAGATCCGGAACATCACCGTGAGCATCGTGTAGCGCTCGCCCAGTCCCTCGGTGATCGAGGCGAGGTCGATCTTGCGCTCCCCGCGAAAGACGTACGAGAGGTGGCCGTCCCTGCTCCCGGCGTACGCGTTGTAGAAGCCCGCGTCGCCCTCGATCGCGCTCTCCGACCCGCGGGCGCCGCCGAAGCTCGCCATCAGCGCGGCGAACACGCCCTGTCGCGCCGCATTCGGCTCGTGGAAAACCCGTTCGTCGCCGCCTACCCGCCCCGGCTCATTGAGTCCCGAGGCGCTGCTCGCGGCAATGGCGATCATCGTGACGAGCTGGTCCTCGTCGAGGTCGAGCAGCTTTCCCGCGACCATCGCCGCACCCATCGTCGAGAACACGGGCGCAGGCCGAAAGCCCTGAGCCGAGGTGCTCGGCACGAAGTCGTCGGCGAGCCGGCACTCGAACTCGTAGCCGGCAGCGAGCGCGGTGATCAGATCCTTGCCGCTCTTGTGATTCAGCTCGGCGTTGGCGAGCGCCACCGCGATGAGCACGGGCCCGGGATGGGTGATCATCCGGAACGAGTCCCAGAGGCCCGCGATGTGCGCGAGCTCACAGTTCGCGAGCACGGCGCCGGTGCGGGTGACCTTTCCCCCGTCGACGAGGATCGTGGCCCCGTCGGGCTTGGCCTCCTCGCTCTTCACCAGTTCGACTAGCGCCCGAGCGTGATCGTCCTCCGCACCGAACAGGTCGGCGACGAGATGGAACAGCACCAGCGCCTTCACCTTCTCCACTACCTCGGCGGGGAGGTCGTCATAGGTGACGGAGGCGGCCCATCGGGCAAAGGTACGGCTGATCGAGGGGGTCATCCGGTTCCGCTGGTTCGTCGCCGATTCGGGCTCGAGCACGAATCAGGCCACCCCGTCAACTTGCACGGGCCGGGCGATGTTCAGCGCGTACCCACGACGAACCCCATCGAACACTCTCCGTATTCGAAGCACGAATCGGAGTAGGGAACCAAGCGGGCAGAGATCACCAGGACGTCGATCCTAGAGAGCGCAACCCTCGGGTGAGGGAGCCTGTGCAATCGGGCTACATCGGCATCAGCAACGGTTCGACGTCGGGCGACGGACCGCGAACGAGTAGGCCAGGACTTGGCCTCGCAGGGAGCTGCGCAAGACCGCCCGTTGCCGACGGGCGGTTCGGTACCCAGCTGCCTGCATGTTGGGCGCCGCCTTCCACCAGAGTTTCTCGGTGCGGCGAACGGTGGCCCGGGGGCGGGGCGCTGAGCCATGGCCCGCGCCGTCCTGACGTGAGTGACTTACGCGCAGATCACCCACACGGTGGGTTGTTTGTTGGCCGCGGAGAAAGTGACTGACCAACCGTGGGCAGCGCCCGCTGCGGTGAGGACGGCGCCGCTGCCATCTGTAGGCGCGGAGACGAGCAGCTGTCCAGGTCCTGGCTCGCTCCCGCCGCCACCAAAAGCGAGTTCACTCCCGGGACAGACGACAAAGAACGTGGCTTGATTTCTCGGGGAGGTGGCGGTGAAGGCTGACGCGCCCGCAGTTCCAGCGGCACCGGTCGCGCCTGAAACCCCGGTGGCGCCCTGGGAGCCGGTGGCGCCAGGCACGCCCGTGGCACCCGTGGCGCCCACACCGGTCGCACCGGTCGCGCCCGCACCGGTCGCACCCGTCGCGCCACCAAGACCAGCCGTACCCTGGGCGCCGGTGGCGCCCTGCGGGCCGGTCGCGCCGTTCGCTCCATTCACACCAGAGGCACCCTGGGGTCCGGTCGCGCCAGCGACACCCTGAGCGCCCTGCGCACCAGTTCCTCCGTTGCCACCAGCCAATCCTGTGGAACCCTGGGTGCCCTGTGCCCCTTGGGTACCTGTTACACCGGTGGCGCCGAGCAACCCACTCGGCCCCTGGACTCCGGTCGGTCCAGCCGGACCCTGCGCGCCGGTGGCGCCGTTCGATCCGCTCACGCCTTGGATGCCCTGGGCACCGGTCGCGCCGGTGAGCCCCGTCGGTCCCTGCACACCGGTCGGTCCCGCCGGACCCTGCGCGCCGGTGACGCCGGTGGTGCCCTGCGCGCCGGTCGCGCCGTTCGCTCCGTTGGAGCCGTTGGAGCCGCTGACGCCCTGGATGCCCTGGATGCCCTGAGAACCGCTCACGCCCTGGACGCCCTGGGCACCGGTCGCGCCGGTGAGACCCGTCGGTCCCTGCACACCGGTCGGTCCCGCCAGACCCTGCGCGCCGGTGACGCCGGTGGCGCCCTGCGCGCCGGTCGCGCCGTTGGAGCCGTTGGAGCCGGTGGCGCCGGTGGCGCCGTTCGCTCCGTTGACGCCCGAGCTCCCGGTCGCGCCGTTGGAACCGTTGGAGCCCGAAGCTCCCTGGGCGCCGGACGCGCCGTTGGAGCCGCTGACGCCCTGGATGCCCTGGGCGCCGGTCGCGCCGGTGAGGCCCGTCGGTCCCTGCACACCGGCCGGTCCCGTCGGACCCTGCGCGCCGTTGGAGCCGTTGGAGCCCGAAGCTCCCTGGGCACCGGTCGCGCCGGACGCGCCGTTGACGCCCTGGATGCCCTGAGAACCGCTCACGCCCTGGACGCCCTGGGCACCGGTCGCGCCGGTGAGGCCCGTCGGTCCCTGCACACCGGTCGGCCCCGCCGGACCCTGCGCGCCGGTGACGCCGGTGGTGCCCTGCGCGCCGGTCGCGCCGTTGGAGCCGTTGGAGCCCGTGGCGCCGGTGGCGCCGTTCGCTCCGTTGACGCCCGAGCTCCCCGTCGCGCCGTTGGAGCCCGAAGCTCCCTGGGCGCCGGTCGCGCCGTTGGAGCCACTGACGCCCTGGACGCCCTGAGAGCCGCTCACGCCCTGAACGCCCTCGACGCCCTGGGCACCGGTCGCGCCGGTGAGGCCCGTCGGTCCGGTATTTCCATTACTGCCGGCGGTACCGCTCGACCCCACGGCCCCCGTGTTCCCCGCGGTTCCAGCGAGTCCTCCCGGCCCGGTCGCTCCAAGACTCCCGGGGTTCCCCCGGAGGCCGGGCTGACCGGAATTGCCGCTCGGGCCCTGCGCCCCTGTCAGCCCACGCGCGCCCGCCGCGTTGCTCCCACCCCCGAGTCCGCTGGCACCCGTGGGGCTGGAGTTGGGTGTCGAAGGCGAACTCCCCGCAGGGGAGGCATTGCCGAGGCTCTGCAGGAGCCGCCGCACGACCGGGTTGGTGGAGGTGCCGGAAGTGGAGCTCGCGCCGTTGCCCGTCGGGGGTGGCCCGTACCCGAGGAGCTGGAAGGCCACCGGATTGAGCCTCTTCACTGGCTGCGCGTGCTGTGCCGAACCGGCGGTGATGGGGACGAGCTTCACGCCATCGACGACCTTGCCGTTCGCTCCTCGGTTCGACGCGAACACCGCGCCCACGGTGCCGCTGCCACCGGTGCTGGCAAACGCGGCCGGCGCCCAGAGAACGGAGGTCCCAGCGAAAAGGAGGGCGATCTCCACACCTCGCGCCGCGCGGGCAACGGGGCTACGGTCAGAGCGCACCACGCACCAGGCGCCGCTCAGGCCGCGCCGCGCCTCGAAGTCCCCGCCAGGCTTGTCGCCTGCCGGACCATCTGTTCGCGTCATCAGCTGGCGACGCTTATTCGGCAGGCGTGCGTGAACGAAGACGGCGGTCGGCGGCCAGGTGCGCTGGTCCGCCCACTACTGCCCCGCGGGCCCGCTGGCGAGCGATGTGGTTGCGGACGTGCCAGCCCCACATCACGTGGCCGATCGCGCTCACACTGAGCAGAGCGACCAGCCCCACCGGCACGGCCGCCCAGCGGAGCAGCGTGAGTGAGCCGGCACCGGTGGCTCCGGCGACGAGGCCGAGGCCCGCCGAGACCGAGAGGAAGAGGCCGAGTGAGGTCAACGACGCTTGGTAGGCGATAAAGGAGAGCAGCAGGAAAATGCCGAGCCAGGACAGCGCGTAGACCAAGAGCACCGTGGTGAGGGAGTCAATTGGGATCGCGTACCAGTCGTGCGAGACGCCGAGCTGCAAGAGCGCGTAGCTAAAATTGAAGCCGGCGAAGGCTCCGTAGACCGTCGCAATCGGGTACTGCTTGGTGATGGTGCACCAAAGTGAGGCAAACACCAGGCCACAGCTGCCGACGGCGAACATCGGCACGATCTCGCTGCCCTGGAGATAGCCGAGGAGGACGGCACCGAGGGCGACCGAACCGATGATCAGCGAGGCGTGGCCGATGATCGTCTGGCCGTCCGAGACGCGGTAGCGCTTGGTCGTCGGGGCATCGGCACGGGCGCTCGCGCCTTCCGCAATCAGCACACCGGTGATCACGAGCGCGCCGTCACCTGCTCTGCTCTCCCTCTCCGAGCTGTGACTTCGCGACGACCGCATACCGTGCAGGCTACCGGTGGGGCGACGGAGAGTGGTAGGGACTTTAGCCCTCTTCACGCTCCGCGGTCATCTCCGCCAAGCTGCGGAGCTGCCCGTTCGCCCCTACGACACGTCGTCCTCGCGGTTGAGGCGGCGGTTGCGCCCGGCGGCCTTGGCCCGGTAGAGGGCGTCGTCGGCGAGGCGAACGAACAGGTCACGGGCGCGTGCTTCGCCATCCGTCGCACCGGCGCTCAACGTCACCGCACAACTCCGTCCGTCGCCGAGGACGACCAGGCGCTCGCTCACCTCTTCGAGCACTCGCTCGCCGAGCACAGCGGCGCCCTCGAGCTCGGTTTCGGGGAGGATGAGGAGGAACTCCTCTCCCCCCCCCAACGCGCCGCGACGTCGCCGGCGCGCAGCACCTGTTGCATGCGCCGCGCCGTCTCGCGCAGCACGCTGTCGCCGCCGGCGTGGCCATGGGTGTCGTTCACCATCTTGAAGTGGTCGAGGTCGAGCATCAACAGCGACAGCGGCCGGTGGTGGCGGTGGGCCCGCTCGATCTCGGCGTCCAGACGCTCCTCGCCGTAGCGGCGATTGGCGAGGCCGGTGAGCTGCTCGGTCTCGCTCAGCTGGTCGAGCGCGGTGTTTTGCTGGCTGAGCTGCTGCTGGAGGCGGGCGACGCCGCTCGCGCCGCGACAAGCTCCCGCTTCAGCGCCACGTTCTCGTCGTGCGCGGTCGCCGGTGTCGACCGCCGGGCCGAGGCCGGAGCTGCGGTCAGGCGCTCTTCGCGAGGGCCGCGATCCCGCCCTCGAGGGAGGCGATGCGGCAGTCGAGGGCGCTGATCGCCGCGGAGCTCGCCGAGGCGAGGCGCCGGATCTGCTCGACCAGCGCCCCGTCGGCGCTCGCCGGCGCCACCGGGTCGGTCGGCACCATGGGCACCGGGTTGAGGCCCCCGTTCGCCACCGCCACCGCCGGTCGCCTCGCCGCCTCTGCCGAGGGGCTGGCCTTCACGTAGGTGACGTAGGAATGCCACTTGCGCTCGGCGTGCAGGTAGGCGAGATCGGGTGTGACGGGAAAGCCGAGCCCCGCCTCGCGGATGCGGTACTCGGTGACGTCGTCGACCGCCCAGAGTGCGGGGAAGACCTCGTAACGCTCGGCCATCTCGGCGAGCGCTTCGCGGCCGACGGCATCCGCGCGCTCGTCCTCGAGGGTGCGGTGGCCGTAGGGGTGCGGCGGGTTGTCGTCGAAGATCACGTGCTCGATCCCGACCCGGCGGCACTGCTCAAGGCGGGCCAGCTGACGGTGGTGGTCGTCGAAGAAGGCGAGCGGCGTCGTCGCCGCGGCGACGTCGCCCGCGATGTCGGCACAGGAGAAGTCCTCGCGGAAGTAGCGGGCACGGGGCGAGCGGTAGACGGGCTGCGGCTCGCCGCCGAAGAAGAAGATCGGGTCGAAGGACCAGACCTCAGCTGCGGGCGCGGCCTGCTCGATGAGCCACGTGCTGAAGCCCCGCCACACCCCCACCTCGAACACGACGTCCGGCTGCAGCTGCTTCACGAACCAGTAGAGGGCGAAGGCGCTCACGCCCCGCAGCCCCGCCTCGTTCTGGAAGGGGCGGCGCTCCATCACTCGCGCGAACTCGATCGCCCCTTCGAGCAGTGCTTCCCGCTGCTCTCCCCACTCGGCTTCTGTCGTGATGTGCATAGGGGAATCAACGGCCGAGCCGAGCGCGTGTTGAGATGCGGAGCCGCGAGGCGCGCCCTGTCCGGCGAGTCGGCGGCGTTGCGAGCTCGCCTCCCGGACTCGGAGAGCTCAGCGCCAGTCGATCCACCGGCCGGCGGCCCACCGTTGCGAGTCGCGTACCCGAAGGGCCCGGTCACGGGCCGCTATGGCACAATCGGAGCGTGGTGCTTCGTGGGCCGAAGCACTTGCCCACGACCGACCCGGTTGCGGTCGTCCACCCGAGGAGGCACCCATGACCCAGCAGCAGGAACGCGAGCAGACCCCGACGCGCGAGCAGACGGCGCAGAACGTCCACGTCTACAAGGACCGCTACGACCAGGAGCGGATCTACGTCCGCCAGGTCGGCAGCATGCGCTACACCCTCACCGAGGAGCGCCGTGAGCGCCTCGACACCGTGCCGCGGGTCTTCACGCCCTCGCTCGGCGAGGGCACGAGCGAGAACTGGAAGATCATCGACCCGGGCGACG